>JAILKG010000287.1 GCA_024693915.1 Treponema sp. | reverse complement strand
ATTAAAACAAGGCTTTTTGCACTTTTCATATCAGGAACTGCAAATCTTAAAATATCACAGCCAAGACTTTTAAGGGTATTTATGTCTTTTAGAAGTTTTTCAAGTTTTTGATTGTCTTCACAGATATCTGTAATTCCCTCTTTCCACATTGTCTGAATGGAAATAGGATTATTTCCGCCAATACCGATGCGGCGAACATTTCTGCTTCCTCCAAGAAAAACTTCTCTTGGTCGTAAAAATTCATTTGTCATAAGTAAAATTATACATCATATTGAAAAACAAAAAAAGGTGCGAAAACTGAAAAAGAAATCAGTTCCCGCACCTTTATCAGAGCTTTAGTTTAGATAAATTAAACCTTAAGCGATCATACTGAATACCATTGCAAACAAAGCAACAGTTTCACAAAGACCTACAACCATGATGTACTGAGCAAAACCTTTTCCTGTTTCACCAAGAGCATCACTACCTGCAGCACCTGCTTTTCCCTGTGCAATAGCAGAGAAACACATACCAAGACCTGAAGCAATACCAAGACCAAGAGCAGTTGCAGGGCTCATAGCACCTGCTGTAACTTTTCCTGCCATGCTTGACATAAGAAGAAAGCCGTAGATTGTCTGTGTAAGTGGAGCACCTGCAAATACAGTAAGAATAAATGGAGCTGGTTTATTATTTACATAGCAACGCTTCCATGCTCCGATTGCTCCCTGACCTGCAATTCCAATACCGATTGCAGAACCGATAGCAGCAATACCCATACAAATAGCAGCACCTAATAATCCAAAATCAAAAGTCATAATAATTCTCCTGTTAGCGGATTTCTTTCCTGAATCCGCTGATTAATTTTTATAGTTTATTTTTCCGTTTTACTAAACGGAGCGTATTTAAAGCCAGACCATGACATTCCAAGATGGTTGGAGAATTCCAACGTATTCAAACGAACACCATGAACAATTACCGAAAGCAGGTTCAAAATCATATTCAATCCATGACCAAATACAAGGAGCAATACAAGAGCTGCGAACAAGATTGCATGACCTACAAGAGGACCTGCCATTTCATTAACAGTTGCTGAGATTGCAGAACCTGCCAGACCTACAGCCCAGAGACGGATATAAGATACAATATCACTGAATACATTTACAACTCCAAGAAGAACCGAAATAATATTCTTACAGCTTTCAAGGATAGAAACAAGAACGCTTCCATCATAATTGCTGAATATAAAGCTCAAAGCAAATCCAAAGCCTACAAGACCGATTGATACTTTTCCTACAGGAACGCCATAAATAATTTCACCAAATCCAAAGATAGAAGAGCTTACTACCATGTTCAAGACAACGTAGTACATACCCCAGATTTGAAGCAGAGCTCCAAATTCACCCAGGAATTTAGGCGATTTTATGTAACGGACCATTCCCTTAAGATGGGCTACAGATAACTGCAAAAATCCCAAAGTAAAACAGAAGATCTGAAGATTTTGAGCAGTTGTTAAAGTTCCCTTCGATGCGTCCTCTGTCCAGAAAGGAAGCCAGGTATCCTGACAGGCATTAGAAATTGGAGCAAAAGACAAAGCTGTAAGCCATTCAGGAAGTTTATCAGGTGTAAGTCCAAACCATGTACAAGTGAGACCACCCCAGACTACTGTAGAACATCCAAGGAGTAAAACCAGCTGCAAGAGAGGAGAAACCTTTTCTTTTTTGAAAAGAGATTTCAAAATCATCAGAATTGCAACGCAGGTTACTAAAAGTCCGTATCCACCGTCTCCAAAAATCATTCCAAAGAAAACCGTAAAGAATAGAAGGAACCAGCCGGAAATATCGTATTCGTGATATCCAGGAACAGTTCCCAAAAAGTCTGTAAGAGGATAAATCAAACTTACAAGCTTATTGTTCTTAAGTTTTGTAGGAACTTCATCATTTTCATCAGGATCGCTGTAAGCAACCGCCCAGTCATTTTCCGCTGCAGCTTTTAGAAGGGAAGACATGCAGTCTTCAGGAACGAAACCTGTAATCCAGGAAAGATCACTTTCCTTTCCTTCAGTTTCATATGCCATTCCAGAATAAACTGTTTCGAACTCAATATCAGAAGACAAAGACTTTTTCAAAGCCTTTATCTGAGGAAGATAAACTGCAAGAGAAGTAATTTTTTTGTCAATCTCTTGAATTTCATCTTGGTTCTTTTTTATTCTGCCTTCTATTTCTGTTGTAGAAAAATCTGGAAGAGGAACTTCATAAGCTTCCGGAGGGAAATCTTCAGGTCTTTCATCCTTTGCATCTACAAGAAGAAATCTAACTGTTTTTCTAAGGCGGTTTACGCATAATGTTTTGGAATTCTCATCAATAAGACCATACTTATCTTCTGGAATTTCATACATTTTAAGGCATAAATTCTTTTCTTTCAGATAGGCAAAATCTTCAGGAGTTACTTGACCCCACTGGGCAAAACGTTCCAGTTCCTGAGAATCAGAAGAAATTTCTTCTAAGAGTTTTTTCTTCTGTTCTGTAAGGTTAAGAACTTCCCTGCAGGTCTCTGCAAGTTCTGAATCAGAAAGTTTTGCAGCCGCTGCTGTTTTTTTAGGAAGCTTTATTTCTCCTAAAATTGATTCAGCAACCATAGCATTTCCGGAAATTTCCTTAAAATGAGCGAGTTTTTCACCTTTGCCTTCAAGCTGTTCAAGATGAACAACTCCAAGCTCTTTTAATTTTTCCAGAGAAGAACGCCTGTCTTTACTCAAAATAACCAGGGAGACTTTTTTCATAGGTACAATCATTCGCCAGCCTCCTTCTTTGCATCTGCGGCAGCCTGAAGTTTTTTCTTAGAAATTTTACTTCTCACAACGGCCGCAACCTGTTCATCACCAAGATAAACAGAAATTTTCTTTATATTTGCCTTTGTCTCAGGAATCTTTACCTTTTCAAAGAGATTTACGCGCTGTGTTGTAGTGCGCAGTTCCTTTGAAAGAAGGCGAACCTGTTCATCAAGAACTTCCGCCTCAAGATCCAGTGACAGGGCTTTTTCCATTCTGTCAGCAGCCAAATCTATCCATAAAGGAGTTTCATACAAATCGTAGTCACCTCTGGAAAAATCAGCACCCTCATAAACCGGAATAGTAACGCCCGCAATATTTCCGAAACCTTTCTTTATATTGCTTACCTTTACCATATCGGGTTTAAAGGCATCTGCTTCACCAAAAACGGAAATCCACTCGTCAAACTCTTTTTCAAGCTGAACTCTTTTTGCCCGGACTTCCTTGGCTTTTGCCTCGATAGTACGAATTTCTGTCTGGAGCTGCTGTTTTTTGAGCGTTAAAGTAGGAAGATAACGCTTATACATTTTAAGCGCATCTTTCTGAATCTTCTGCTCATTTTTAGTCAGCTTTAATTTTGCCATACAGTTTCCTCAAAACCTTTATTTCTTTGGCCAGTATTTTTCAACCAAAGCAGATTTGATACCAGTTTCAGAAGGATCAAAACAATCGCTAAGAATCTTCCAGCCCAGATCAAGAGCATCTTCAAGCTTGATATTCTTAGAAAGATCCATCATTTCATCTTCAAATTCCTTACCAAAAGCAAGGAGCTTTTCATCCCAGGCACTCATGTTGAAACCCATAGATTTCTTTTCAAGAGTATCCTTGTAGTTAGCGTAAAGACGAATCATACCGTCCATAAGGGCTCGGTGGTCATCTCTGGTAGAACTGTTTACGTTCTGTTTAAGACGGCTCAAAGAACCGAATGGTTCAATTCGTCCACCCTTCAGGTAGTACTGACCTTCAGTAATGTAACCGGTGTTATCAGGAACCGGATGAGTAACGTCGTCACCAGGCATTGTTGTAACTGCAAGAACAGTTACAGAACCGGCATTATCAAAGTCAACGGCCTTTTCATAGCGTGCTGCAAGCTGTGAATACAAGTCTCCAGGATAACCTCGGTTTGAAGGAACCTGTTCCTGTGTGATGGCGATTTCCTTCATTGAGTCTGCAAAGTTTGTCATATCAGTAAGAAGAACAAGAACATCTTTTCCCTGAAGAGCAAACTGTTCTGCAACTGCAAGAGAAAGGTCAGGAATCTTCTGACATTCTACAGTAGGGTCAGCAGCAGTGTGCATGAACATTACAGTTTTTGAAAGAGCTCCACCATTTTCAAGCGTTTCCTTGAAGTAGAGGTAGTCATCGTATTTAAGACCCATACCACCAAGAACGATTACATCAACCTCAGCCTGCATGGCGATGCGTGCAAGAAGCTGGTTGTAAGGTTCTCCGGAGATAGAGAAAATTGGAAGTTTCTGAGAAACTACCAGAGTATTAAACATATCAATCATCGGAATACCGGTTCTGATCATTCGGCGTGCCATGATACGTTTTGAAGGATTTACAGAAGGTCCTCCGATTGCAACAAGATTATCTGCCAGAGCAGGACCATTGTCTCGAGGTTCTGCAGAACCGTTAAAGATTCGTCCAAGAAGGTCTTCGCTGAAAGAAACTTCCATGCGGTGACCTAAGAATTTAATGTGATCTCCGGTTGAAACACCTCGACCTCCGGCAAAAACCTGAAGAGAAACGATGTCGCCGTCAATCTTATTAACTTCAGCAAGAGACTTTCCGTATACGGTTTCGATTTCTGCAAGCTCACCGTAGCTTACACCTTCTGCCTTTACAGTAATAACGCTTCCTACGATGGATTCAATTTTGCTATAAACTTTGTTCATTATTCACCACCTTTGAGCATATCAGCTGCTTCATCTTTAATTTTTCCGTTTTTGGAAACATAAAGCTCATCGATTTCTTTTTCCTTTGCCTTGAAATCACCTGAATCCCA
Organism: Treponema sp.; assembly: GCA_024693915.1. GTDB lineage: Bacteria > Spirochaetota > Spirochaetia > Treponematales > Treponemataceae > Treponema_D. The sequence continues at coordinate 3,346 of JAILKG010000287.1, read as the reverse complement.
GACAATATAGTTCCAGTCAAGATAAGTCTGACGGAGCTTGTTAAAGAATGTTCGTGCTTCATCCTTGTCGGAAAGTTCAAAATCACTGGCAAGAACCTTTAAAACCTTACTGAAAGTATAGGTCTGGCGTTCAACGCTTACAGCAGCATCAACTTCATCAAAGGAGTTCTGCTGGAAGTATACGGCGTCAAGGAATTCGCTCTTCATATAGAGAACGAAGTCTTCAAGAGAAGTACCTTCTTCACCTACAACCTTCATCATCTGGTTTACTTCAACACCAGCTTTAAAGATTTTTCTTGCATAGCTTACCCAGTCTTCCCGGATAACCGATTTGTATTTTGACCATGAACCGATTGGGTCGATAGCAGGGAATTTACGTGCATCTGAACGTTCACGGGTAAGACCGTGGAAACCACCAACAACCTTAAGAGTTGCCTGAGTTACAGGCTCTTCAAAGTTACCGCCGGCAGGAGAAACAGTTCCACCAATTGTTACTGAACCTTTTGAACCGTCTCTGAGACGAACGTATCCGGCACGCTCATAGAAGGCTGCAATATAAGATTCCAAGTATGCTGGGAATGCTTCTTCTCCAGGGATTTCCTCAAGACGACCAGACATTTCTCGCAAAGCCTGAGCCCAGCGGGATGTAGAGTCAGCAAGAAGCAGAACGTGAAGACCCATCTGACGGTAGTATTCAGCAAGAGTTACTGAGGTGTAAACCGAAGCTTCTCGGCTGGCAACCGGCATGGAAGAAGTATTACAGATGATAACTGTTCGCTTCATCAATGATTCGCCAGTTCTAGGATCCTTAAGTTCAGGGAATTCCTTGATTGTTTCTACAACTTCACCGGCACGTTCACCGCAGGCAGCGATGATTACAATATCAACGTCTGCATTTCGGCTGGTTGTATGCTGGATAACTGTTTTACCAGCTCCGAATGGTCCTGGAATACAGTAAGTACCACCCTTTGCAACCGGGAAGAATGTATCGATAAGTCGTGTTTTAGTAACCATTGTTTCTGTTGGAGCCAAGCGCTCTGCATAACAGTCAACGGCTCTTTTTACAGGCCATTCAAAACACATTGAAAGTGTATGGTCTTTTCCCTTTTCATCTGTAATCACGGCCATTTTATCTGTAATAGTGTAGCTTCCTGCAGGAGTTACTTCTTTTACAGTGTAAGTTCCCAAAAGTCCAAATGGAACAAGAATTTTATGCTGAAAAGGTCCTTCAGGTACAATACCGATTGAATCACCCCTTAAAAGCTTATCACCAGGTTTTACAGTAGGAGTCCAGTCCCATTTTGTAGATTTATCCAGAGCATCTACGTAAACTCCTCTTTCAAGGAAGAATCCTGCCTGTTCTGCAACAAGAGGAAGTGGGTTCTGAAGACCATCGTAAACCTGTCCTAAAAGTCCTGGTCCCAAGAGAGCACAGAGCATGTTTCCGGTAAACTCAACCAGGTCACCGGCCTTAATTCCCTGTGTCATTTCAAAAATCTGCATCTGGGCAACGTTTCCGCGAATACGGATAACTTCGCCCCTGAGCTTTTTGCCTTCAACATTAACGTAGGCAACTTCATTCATGGAAATGTTACCATCGAATTCAACGGAAACCATGTTACCGTTGATACCGACTACTTTTCCTTTTGTATCCGTCATGCTTTTTCTCCAAGTATAGTATCATAGATTTTGTGATAAGAATCCGTCCCCTTTTCCTTATCAAATACCTTCATTCTCTGTACCAGCATCAGTCTGATTCCATATGCAAAAACATAGTCCTCGCTGAATGTGTCCAAAGGCTGAAGATTGTTTAATACGCTCAATCTGTATTCATACAGAAAAAGCTCTGCCTGTAAAGGACTATCCATTCCAACAGCTGTACGGGCAGCCTGAATAATGTCGGCTGTAATACAAACAGGGGAAGCAGGAGCATCCTTTTTAAGCTTCTGGGCACGCACCTGACTAAGAGCATATCGAAGAGCTCTTTCATGGGCATACCAGGAATCAAGGAAAGAAGAGCCTGTGGATTCCGGAATTCTTGAAGGTTCAAGGGAAAGGTTTTCCAGCAGTTTTAATGCTGAACCTGTCATAAACCGGGAACACAAATCTCTATAATATTTTTCAGTTATAGGCAGAACCGATTTTTCTGCAGAAATATCAGGAAGCTGCGAAACTAAGTAATATTGTTCTTTCACTCTTTTCTATTCCTTAGCTGCATTTTTCATAATTGCAGCTACCCGTGGATTTAAATATGCAGCAAAAAGTTCTGCTACAGATTCTGCTGAATAATCGTAGAAAGCGGCTCCGTCATTAATTCCAATGCGGAATCCAGCCTGTACGGAAGAATCGCTCTTGATTTCAAGGCCTTTTGCAATTTCTGCTTTAAGGGCACCCTTGAATTCAGCTTCAAGTTCCTTAAGATCCTTTTCGCTTAAGAGAACAGAAAGACTGGATGCATCTGCATTTTTGCTCCATGCCTTTACAGTTTCCGGAACAAGAGCTTTTAGCATTTCCTTTGAGTAAGCTTTTTCTGTTTCATCAGAAATGAGTCTAGAAAGTTCTTTTACCAGAGAATCTCTAAAGCTTAAAAGCATATTTCGGGAAGCCTGAGTAATTGCATCCTCACTTGCCTTTTCAAGACGAGAAATCTCAGTCTTAGCATTTTTAATCATGTCATCGGATTTTTTCTGAGCTTCATCAATAATGGAAGCAGCTTTTGCCTCTGCATTTTTGACGATTTCAGCGGCTTCTTTTTCTGCAGAAGCTACACCGTCCTTTTTGATTTTGTCAATCAATTCTTGTAATTGAATATCCATTTGCACCCCACTAAAGTCAGTCAAATTATATAGTATAAGGATAAGTCTAAAATGGGCTTTTTTCAAGAAAAAAAACTTATTTTAGAGATAAAAAATTACTGAATAACTGAAAAGATAAAATCGGTTCTTTCAAAAAGTTCATGTCCGGGATTTAAAATCACAGAAGGAAAAGAAGCTTGATTTGGAGAATCAGGAAAGGCCTGGGTTTCAAGGCAAACAGCAGTAAAAGGTCTGTAAACTGCCCCGCTCTTTCCAAAAACACCTCTTACGTAATTAGCGGTATAGAGCTGAAGGCATTCAAGATTACTTTTTACCTCCATTTTAATTTTTGATTTAAAATCAGTAAGACTTCCAATATCTGCAAGAGGAGTATTTTTAGAAGGAAGACCTCTTTCAGGATTATAAGCTTGAGTTACAAAAGAATTATCATATCCGTTTTCAGGAAAATTCTCTGAAATAATTTTACCTCTGGTAAAATCATAGACAGTTCCGTCCACCGGAAGAATTTTTCCGCTAACATTATTTTTACT
>JAILKG010000260.1 GCA_024693915.1 Treponema sp. | reverse complement strand
TTTTTGAGTAAAGCGGAATAAAGTCCCACATAGCAGACTGAAATTCCTGCCAGGGCGATTGAATCGCAGATTGTGGCTCTTACAGCTTCGCCCTTGTCTCCCTGAATGTAGGAACCGACTCCAAAGCCTACAAAGGCGTTCAGAAATACAGGCCACCATGGAATTTCGTTCTGGGTGTAGATGAGTTCTTTTTCTGCATCTGAAAGCCCGGAAGCAAGGGAAGAAATTTCACTAGAGTTTTTTTCTAACCCGTCCTGAATGAGTGACTGGATTTTTCTTGTGTTTTCAGAAGCAAAAATCCCCGCCATCATAGAAAGTGCAATTAGGATTGAAATAATTTTTTTCATAAACCCTCCGTGCTGGACCACTTACGGCCCAATGTTTAAATGTTCAATAGATGTTTTCGATTATTCTAATAAAGGAAGGCTTCCCTTTCAAGAAAAAATATCAGAATTATTAACGCCGCTTTTGGTGACCTTCCTGTGCAGACAAAGAAAATCTTTGCGCGCGGCTATGGAAGGGGGCGAGGGCATTCTGTAAGTTTGAGGCAGAGGGCATTGAGCCTGGGGAAAGGGGTGATTTTATTCTGCCGAAAAGCTGGAATTGAGCCGGCTAGAATGCCCGAAGCCGTAAAAGGGGCTTTCTGTATTTTAATGCACAGAGGATAAGCCGGACTTTTCCCGCACTGCCTTTTTGCCACAATTTTTATATTTTTGGTAAAGCCCCTTTTACCGACCGTGAGGGTAGCCCTGGAACAGCCGTAGGTGGATTTAGCTGCCCGGACTTTACCGGGCAGCGTTTCGCGCCCAAAATAATTTTTTTTGGTCTGCTATGTACTTTTTTGCCTGCTCTGGGTGCTATTTTTGAAAATTTAGTGTATAATTGTTTGACATTTTTTTTGAGAGAGCAAATTCAGGTGGTAAAATGGTAAATAACGAAAAACTTCCTATAAGAATTGGTATTGACGTAGGCTCTACAACGGTAAAAATTGCCGTTCTTGATGATTCTGATAAATTGATTTACGGAGATTACCAGCGCCATAGGGCTGATATCCGAAGCACAATTATAAGTGTAGTAACAAAGGCCTTTGAAAAACTGGTTTCTGAGCAGGGGTATTCGGAAGAACAGCCTGTAAGCGTTAAGGTAACTGGTTCCGGAGGTCTTTCTGTTTCCCAGTGGCTGAACATTCCTTTTATTCAGGAAGTTGTAGCTGCAACTACAGCGGTAAAGCGCCTTATCCCTCAGACTGATGTTGTAATTGAACTTGGCGGTGAAGATGCTAAAATTACATACTTTACCGGCGGTGTTGAGCAGAGAATGAACGGTACCTGTGCAGGCGGTACCGGAGCTTTTATTGACCAGATGGCGGCCCTGCTTGAAACTGATGCGGCAGGCTTGAACGAGCTGGCCCGGGGAGCCCAGACAATTTATCCTATTGCGGCCCGCTGTGGTGTATTTGCAAAAACCGATGTTCAGCCTTTGATTAACGAAGGTGCCAGAAGGGAAGATATTGCCGCTTCCATCTATCAGGCAGTTGTAAACCAGACTATTTCCGGCCTCGCCTGCGGAAAACCAATCCGGGGAAATGTTGCCTTTTTGGGCGGACCTTTGCATTTTATGGACCAGCTGAGGGCCCGTTTTATTGAAACACTCAAGTTAAAAGATGAAGAGATAATCGTTCCTGAGGACAGCCAGCTTTTTGTTGCGGCAGGTTCCGCTTTTAGTGCTGAAAGAAAGCTTGAAACGGCGGACGGAAAACCTTTTGCTTTTCCTACAATTGCCAGCTTTAAGGACAGCCTGAAAAATCTTGTAGGAGCAGAACTGAGCGAAGTTCAGCGCCTGGAACCTCTTTTTAACAATGTGACGGAACTGGATGAGTTCAGAAAAAGGCACGCTCAGGAAAAGGCCCTGAGGGGAAGCCTGGAAAATACTACCGGTCCTGTTTTCCTTGGTCTGGATTCTGGCTCTACAACCACAAAAGCGGTTCTTATTGACCAGAAGGGCCGCATTATCTGGGATTTTTATTCCCATAATCTGGGAAATCCGGTAGACCTGGCTGTAAAAGTTTTGAAGGATCTGTATAAAAAACTCCCGGAGGATGTTTACATTGCCAGAGCTGTTTCTACAGGTTATGGAGAGGCCCTCTTTCAGGCCGCTCTTGGAGTAGATGCCGGCGAAGTTGAAACAATTACCCATTTTAGAGCTGCGGATTTCTTTGTTCCCGGAGTTGAATTCCTTCTGGATATCGGCGGTCAGGACATGAAGTGCCTTAGGATGAAGGACGGAGCAATTGTTTCCATTCAGCTGAACGAAGCCTGTTCTTCCGGTTGTGGTTCCTTCCTTGATAATTTTGCAAACACAATGGGCATGGACGTAAAGGAATTTGGGAAAATTGCTTTGATGGCAGACAAGCCTGTTGATTTGGGAAGCCGTTGTACTGTATTTATGAACAGCCGCGTTAAGCAGGCTCAGAAGGAAGGAGCCAGTGTTGCTGATATTGCGGCAGGTCTTTCCTACTCAGTTATAAAGAACGCCCTTTTTAAGGTTATAAAATTAAGAAAGGCAAGTGATATTGGTGAAAAAGTTGTGGTTCAGGGAGGAACTTTCTTTAACGATGCCATCCTGAGAGCCTTTGAAAAAATTGCCGGCGTTGAAGTTTTCCGCCCGGATGTAGCAGGTCTGATGGGAGCCTATGGTTCTGCCCTGATTGCCTACGACCAGTGGGTGGATTTGAGTGCGCCAAAGCCTGGAGAGCCGGCTGGAACTCCTCCAAAAGATATCCGCTCAAATATTGCAACTCTGGAACAGCTTGAAAATTTCCATGTAGATCTTGAAAGCAGAAGGTGCGGAAAGTGCCAGAACAACTGTCTTCTTACCATTAATACCTTTAGCGACGGGGACAACAAGAGGGTTTTCATTACCGGAAACCGCTGTGAGCGTGGTGCCGAGCTTGCTGATCTTGAAGGAAGCGTAATCGATGCTTCAAATAAGGCAAATACCAGCGTGGAAGATGTTGGTCAGAAGATGCCTAACCTTTTTGAGTGGAAGTATAAGAGGCTTTTTGGCTATGCTCCTTTAAAGCCGGAAAATGCTCCTATGGGCGATGTAGGAATTCCCCGCGTCCTGAATATGTATGAAAACTATCCTCTCTGGTTTACTTTCTTTACAAAGCTGGGCTTCAGGGTAATTTTGAGCCAGCGTTCTACCCGCTCGGTTTATGAAAAGGGAATTGAAACCATTCCTTCTGAATCCGTTTGTTATCCTGGAAAAATCAGCCATGGTCATGTGGTAAGCCTTATTCAGCGGGGCGTAAAATTCATTTTCTACCCTTGCGCTCCATACGAAAAGCAGGAGGACAGCGGGGCAGGAAATCACTACAACTGTCCGATTGTAACCAGCTACCCTGAAGTTTTAAGGAATAATGTGGACGAGCTCCGCCAGGACCCGACCATTACCTATATGGATCCATTCCTGCCGATTTACGATAAGGAACGCCTTGCAGACCGGCTTTGCGAAGAACTTTTGAAAAAGTTCCCTGCCCTTAGTGAAAAGCAGATTCGTGAAGCGGTGGATGATGCCTGGGCTGAGCAGGAAAAATTCCGGGAAGATGTTAAGGCTGCAGGTGAAGAAGCCCTTGAAAAAATGATCAGGGCAGGGGGTAACGGTATCGTTCTTTCCGGCCGCCCTTACCACCTGGACCCGGAAATCAACCACGGAATTCCTGAAATGATAAATGCCCTGGGCCTTGCAGTCTTTACCGAAGACAGCGTGGCTCATCTGGGAAGCATAGAGCGCCCTCTGCGCATTATTGACCAGTGGGTTTACCACAACCGTCTTTACAGGGCGGCCTCCTTCGTTAGCGAAATGCCTAATCTTGAAATGCTGCAGCTTACTTCTTTTGGCTGCGGACTGGATGCGGTTACTGCCGACCAGGTGGACGAAATCATGCGGTCAAAGGGAAAGATGTATACCCTGATAAAAATTGACGAGGGTTCAAACCTGGGTGCGGTACGAATCCGTATCCGTTCCCTGATTGCCGCCGTTCGTGAGCGCCAGAGGCACAACAGAAAGATTCAGGTGAAGTCGGCCGCCTACCAGAGGCAGGTTTTCACAAAGGAAATGAAGCATACCCACACTATAATCGGGCCGCAGATGTCGCCGATTCACTTTAGAATCCTTAAGCAGGCATTCAATGCCAGCGGCTACAATTTTGTGGTTCTGGATGCAGTGGATCCAAAGGCAGTGGAAGCCGGCTTGAAGTATGTAAACAATGATGCCTGCTATCCTTCAATTCTTGTAGCCGGTCAGATGATTGCGGCCCTGGAGTCTGGAAAATACGATTTGAATCACGTTTCCCTTATCATTACCCAGACAGGCGGCGGCTGCCGTGCAACAAACTACATCGGCTTTATCCGCCGGGCCCTGAACGACGCTGGCTGGGGACACGTTCCTGTTCTTTCTCTTTCTGCCCAGGGCTTTGAGAAAAATCCTGGCTTTAAGATTACCCTTCCTCTGCTCCACAGACTTTTGATGGCAGTTATGGTGGGGGATGTGCTGATGAGAGTGCTTTACCGCACCCGTCCTTACGAGGCTGTTCCTGGCAGCGCAGATGCCCTTTACGAAAAATGGTCTGGTCGTGCAGAAAAGCAGGTTCAGTCAATGTCTGTTCACGGATACCACAAACTGCTTAAGGGCATTATCCGGGATTTCGATAATCTTCCTTTGCGCCCGATTAAAAAGCCTCGTGTTGGCGTAGTTGGTGAAATTCTCGTAAAATTCCACCCGACTGCAAACAATAGAATAGTAGAAACAATCGAAAAAGAAGGGGCAGAGTGCGTAATGCCGGATCTGGCAGACTTCTTCTTCTATTCTTTCAGTACGGGAATTTTCCGCCACGAAGAGCTGGCCTTCCCTAAGAAGACAGAAAGAAATGCCCGTCTTCTGGTATGGTTCCTGGAACTTTACCGCAACAAGATGAAAAAATATCTGAATGCTTCTCACCGCTTTGAAGCGCCAAGTTCAATCTACGACCTGATGAAGGGAGTTGACGACATTGTTCAGCTGGGTAACATTACCGGTGAAGGCTGGTTCTTAACTGCAGAAATGGTTGAACTTATTCACGAAGGAGCGCCTAGCATTGCCTGTGTTCAGCCTTTTGCCTGTCTT
>JAILKG010000259.1 GCA_024693915.1 Treponema sp. | reverse complement strand
CAAAAATTGAAAGAAAACAAAGCGAAAAAGAAAATTTTACAAATTTCATATAATCACACTCCTAAGCAAGGCAAGGCTTTTTTTGAAAACTAAAAAAGTAATTAAAAAATTGCCATTGCAAGATTAAATCTATCATTTTTTGAACAGTCCGAAAAAGTATTTTACGTCACCAGTAAGGCCAAGGATAAACAAAAAGGCAATAAAGGCAAGTCCTAAAAACTGGATATAGTATAGCACTTTTGGAGAAAGTTTTCTGCAAGTTACAAGTTCTATGAGGGCAAATAAAATTAGCCCACCATCGAGAATTGGAACTGGAAGAAGGTTCATAAAGCATAATGAAATACTTATAAAGGCAATAAAATTTAGAATATTTACAAGACCTTCCCTGAAAGTTGTCTTAAAACTTTCGTCTACTACATCCCCCATAAGGCTTACAACTCTGGCAGGTCCTGAAACAGCCTTATTCAGATTTACTCCTTTAAAGAGTGTAAAAATACCTTTTACCGTAAGTCCAAGAGCATTAAAAGATTCTTTTAATCCTTTTACTAATGCGGGGAAAAAGGAAATGCTTTCCATTTCGTATTTTTGAAGGCTTTCTGTATCTGCTGTTACACCAATTTTTCCGGCTCCGCTAGCTTTGTCTAAATCTGAATGAACGATAAAATCATTTTCTTCACCATTTCTTTCAACTGTAATTTTAATATCTTCATCAGGACGGGAAACCACTTCTGAAATAATATCTGAAAAAGTTTCTATAGTTTTTCCGTTTATTTTAGTAATTTTATCTCCGCTTTCAAGACCAGCTTCCCTGGCGGCAGAATGAATTTCCGGATATATTTCGTCAGCCAGGATGATTTTGGAAGAGTATGAATAATAAGAATATCCGGTCAGGGCAATTATTGTAAAACAAATAAATGAAAAAAAGAAATTTGCAAAGGGACCAAAAAAGGCAATCAAAATTCTCTTTGCAGGATGAACTCCGTAAAGGGAATCTGGATCGGCCTCAATGTGATCAAGACCTGCTTTTAAGGAATCCTGAAATTCTTTTTCACCTTTCATCCCGCAGTAACCACCTAAAGGAATTAGGGAAAGGCGGAAATCTGTTCCTTTTATCTTCTTGTGGAATAAAATTGGACCAAAGCCCACGGAAAAAGCTTCAACTTTTACTCCGCAAATTTTAGCCATAATAAAATGACCAAATTCATGAAAGATAATGAGAAAAATAAGGCAAAAAAGACCGTAGAGAATTTTCATCAGATGATTTCACAGGCATATGAACGAGCCTGCTTGTCTGCCTCAAAAATATCTTCAAATGATGAAGGAGTTGCCGACCAGTTTTTGTCCAGAACTGCTCTTACAATTCTGGAAATTGCTGTAAATTCGATTTTACTGTCTACAAAGGCCTGAACGGCAATTTCGTTGGCTGCGTTATAGGCAACTGAATAAGCACCAGTTTTCTTTGCTGCTTCAAAGCCGTATTCCAGCATAGGAAAATCTTTTGTTCTTGGTCTAAAGAAAGTCATTGTAGAATCAAAAAGCTCAAATGGTTTTAAGTGGTTTTCCTGAATTTCAGGCCAGTTTAATGCACTCAAAATCGGATGTTTCATATCAGGATCTGAAATCTGTGCATAGAGCATTCCGTCTTTAGTTCTTACAAGAGAATGAATCAAACTCTGAGGATGAATTACTACCTGTACATTTTCTGGTGCAACATCAAAAAGACGAACTGCTTCTATAACTTCAAGCCCCTTGTTTGCCAGAGTTGCTGAATCTACAGTGATTTTCTGTCCCATTTTCCATGTTGGATGATTCAGGGCATCTTTCAAACTTACATTTTCCAGCTGTTCTGAAGTATATGTTCTGAAAGGACCGCCGGAGGCTGTAAGAACAATTTTATCGATATTCTCTTTCTTAGCCATTTTTACCAGATTAAAAATGGCGGAATGCTCAGAATCTACAGGAATTATCGAAGCATTCTTTTTTTCGGCAAGACTTTTTATAAGACTCCAGGCCATTACAACAGTTTCTTTATTGGCAAGGGCAAGTTTAAGACCTCTTTCCAATACAAGTTTTGATGGCAGAAGACCACTTGAGCCTGCAATTCCGTTTACAACAATGTCAGGTTTTGTTTCATCAAGAAGTTTTTCAATTCCTTCTATGCCATCTGTGCTTGTAAGAGTTACAGGACAGTTAAATTCATCTTTAAGAAAATCAAGGCTTTCTTTTTTTGTATTTGCAGAAAGGCCGCATACAGAAAATTTTTCGCTTTCATTTCTGATGATATTCAGAGTGCTAGTTCCAATTGAACCTGTACAGCCAAGAACCAATACTTTTTTCATATCCTGCCCCCATTTTAGTATTATGCCATTTCAAAAAAGTACAAGAAATAAACCAGAATATAAAAGACTGGTGCGGTAAAAAGAAGACTGTCAACTGAATCTAAAAATCCACCTCGTCCAGGAATAATGTTTCCGCTATCTTTAACCTGACAAGAGCGTTTGAATACTGATTCAATAAGGTCTCCAGAAATTCCTGCAAGTGCACTTACAAAAGCCAGTACAACAGGTTTTACAAAAGAACCTGGTAATAAATCAGGCCAGATCAGTTTTGCAAGAATACAGCCAAGAATTGCAAAAAAAATACCGCCAATAAAGCCTGCAATGCTCTTATTAGGGCTTGCTGCAAAAATATTTCTGTTGTTTTTTCCAAATAAAACTCCGAATAGCCAGGCAAGGGAGTCATTTATAAATACGGTAAAGAAGAAAAGGGAAAGAAAGAAAGTTGAGTTAGAAAAAGTTCCGATTCTCTGAATAAATGTAATCATGTATCCGCTGTAAAAAATGACAAAAATTGAAGCAGATAATCTTGTGATTGATTCTTCAAATGTTTTATGGAAAAAGCATTCTGCAGCCATAAGAATCATTACAGAAAAAGCAAAAATCCATGTTAAATAATCAAAATCAAAGTCGAAAATCATAAAAAGATATGCAACTATTGGAAAAAGAGCTGAAAGAGAGATTAAAAGCCATGAAGGAAGAAGGGCAGTTTTATTGCTGAACATTTTATAAAGTTCAAGGCATGCAATTACTGCACTTGAAATTACTGCAATATTCAGTGGCATGTGATGAAAAAATTGAACAAATACGATTCCTAATACTAAAGGAATTCCTATAAAAAATACTAATAATCTCTGGGCTATTTTACTCATAAAAATCTCTTTTCTTAAACTCTAATTTTCTAAAACTCCGCCGAATCTTCTTGTCCTCTTCTGAAAAGCCTCAAGATCCTTGTGAAACTCTTCAATTGTGTAATCTGGCCATAATGTTTGTGAAAAAAGAAGTTCAGCATAGGAAGCGTGCCACAAAAGAAAATTGCTGAGGCGCAATTCTCCGCCAGTTCTGATTAATAAATCTACATCCGGTAAATCCGGTATATCAAAAGAAGAAGCTAATGCCTCTTCAGAAATTTCTTTCTTATCTGCAATTAATTTTTTTACGCCGCGAAGGATTTCATCTCGCCCGCCATAGTTAATAGCCAGAACCACTGTGCAGCCTGTAAAATCTTTTGTATCTTTTTTTGCCTGTATTATTTCTTTCTGTACATCTTCAGGAAGTCCGGCTAAATCCCCGATATGTTCTATTCTGATTTTGTTCTGTTTGTAAAATGCGAATTCGGCTCTCAGATGAACTTTGATAAGTCCCATAAGATAACCGACTTCTTCCTGGGCTCTCTTCCAGTTTTCTGTAGAAAATGTATACAGGGTCACGTATTTAATACCAAGGTTTGCAGCTTCTTTAATGATATTTTTTGCTGCAGTCAGACCTTCTTTATGACCACTTGTTCGGGGAAGATTTCTTTGTTTTGCCCAGCGTCCATTCCCGTCCATGATTATTGCTACATGAGCGGGAAGGTGTTCTTTATCTATTGCCATCAGGCTCTAACCCTCAAGAATTTCCTTTTCTTTCGAATCGTAGATTTTATTGATTTCAGCAATATATTTATCAGTGAGTTTCTGAAGAGAATCTTCTTCTTTTTTAAGATCGTCTTCTGTGATTTCACCGCCTTTCTGCATTTTCTTTAATTCTTCGTTTCCGTCTCGTCTGATATTGCGGATAGAAGTGCGGGAAGTTTCTGAAATTGCTTTAGCCTGTTTTACAAGTTCCTTTCTTCTTTCCTGTGTGAGAGGTGGAATAGAAATTCTGATTACTTTTCCATCATTTGAAGGATTAAGACCAAGATCTGCTGTAAGAATAGCCTTTTCAATTTCTACGATAAGAGATTTGTCAAATGGCTGAATAATAATAGATCTTGCTTCTGGAATTGATATATTTCCAACCTGGTTTAAAGGTGTTTTTGTTCCATAATAATCTACACGAACTTTGTCAAAAATTGATGCTGATGCACGACCAGTTCTGATTGCGTTGAATGAATCTTTTAAAGCCGCAATTGTTTTTTCCATTCTTGCTTCGTTTGTTTCTGCCATAAAATCCTCCTGGGAATAAAAAAAACTGGTCAAGGCAGGTTAAATATAAAAGCTTTGACTCAGAAATTGCACTTTATGAAAAATCCTTTAGTGCAATACAGGTAATCAAAAGTATCAAATAGTGAAACCTTGAATCACCCTTTTACAGTTTGATAAAAGTTATCAAACTGTAATCAAAAAGGGCAGAAAATTACAAAATTTTCTGCTCCTTTAGACTTATAAGTATACCTTATTTTCCAAGAACGTAAAGTATAACTTTTTCAAATGAAAGGTTTGCGTTGCTTGCTTTTGCAGTGTTTGCAATTGCCTGTGCAACTGTGATTTTTTCATCGTCAAGGTATGGCTGGTCCATAAAGCAGATTGAAGCCAATGCCTTAGAGATTTTTCCTTTCAGAATACCTTCTTTAACATTGTCAGGTTTCTTTGCCATTGCAGGATCTTCAGCCATCTGAGCTTTGAAGATATCTGTCTGGTCATCGATGTATGATTGTGGAACTTCTTCCTTTGTGATGTATTCTGGTTTGTTAGATGCAAGGTGAAGACAGCAAACGTGTGCGAAGTCTTTTACTTTGTCATCTTCTGAACCTTTTACTACTACAACTGCACCGATTTTGTGGTCGTGGTGAACGTATGTAGAAGCAGAAGAACCAGCTGCAACTTCAATATATTCAGCTCTCTTTACAGAGATGTTTTCGCGGAATTTAACCAGAAGAGGTTCAACAAGAGCCTTGTGCTCTTCAAGAACACCAGAAGCCTTCTTTTCAAGAGTTACTTCAGCAGCTTTTTCAGCTGTTTCAATGAAATCTGCGTTGTTTGCAACGAAGTCTGTTTCACTTACGATTTCAATGATTGCAATGCGGTTTCCGTCCTGTTTTACAACAATGCGACCTTCTCCGGCTGCACGGTCAGTTCTCTTTGCCATTGAAGCAAGTCCCTTTTCCTTAAGGAGCTTTTCAGCAGCAGCAACATCGCCATTTGTGTCTGCAAGGGCTTTTTTACAGTCAAGAAGACCAGCACCAGTTGCATCACGAAGTGTTTTAATATCAGCAGCAGTAAATGCCATTTTATTTTCCTTAAAATAGATTTTTAATAGAAAGAGGTGGAAAAGATTTTCCACCTGATTTCAATTATTTGTTGTTGTAGATTTTGTCTTCGTCTACGAGGCTGTCTTTTTCATCAGCTTCAACATCTTCTTCTTTTGGTTCTGTTGGCTGATAGTTAGAGTAGTCAACGATTTCTTCGTCTTCGTCCTTGTTGGAAGCATCTGTGATAACTTCTTCATCACCATCAAGGTTTTCAAGGATTTTGAGACCGTTTTCGTTGTCAGATTCAATAACTGCATTAGCAATGATTGAAGTGAACAAAGAAATAGCTCTGATAGCATCGTCGTTACCTGGGATAGGGTAGTCGATTCCATCTGGGTTACAGTTAGTATCTACAACAGCGATGATAGGGATACCCATACGGCGAGCTTCTGCAACTGCAATCTGTTCTTTGTGTGTGTCGATGATGAAGATTGCACCTGGAAGTTCTTTCATTTCTTTGATACCGCCAAGGTTCTTTTCAAGCTTTGATTTTTCTTTCTGGAGAGCAGAAACTTCTTTCTTTGTAAGACTGTCGAAAGTTCCGTCTACTTCCATTTTTTCGATTTTCTTAAGTCTCTGAAGAGATTTTTTGATTGTTGTGAAGTTTGTAAGCATACCACCAAGCCAGCGGTTGTTTACATAGAACATACCACAGCGTTCAGCTTCCTTCTGGATAGCCTGCTGAGCCTGCTTCTTTGTTCCAACGAAAAGAACTGATTTTCCTGAAGCAGTGATTTTGCGAACAGCTTCATAGCTGTCTTTGATTGCAGCGATTGTCTTCTGCAAGTCGATGATGTGGATTCCATTGCGTTCTGCGAAGATATACTTCTTCATACGTGGATCCCAGCGTTTTACCTGATGACCGAAATGTACACCGGATTCAAGCAGGTTTTTCATGGTAACTACTGCCATGAGTTTCTCCTTCACTGGCAAGATTACAAATTCCGTATATGGAACATCTTGCCCCGTACTCTTTTTCTCGATACCCCTTTTACAGGGCACGGAAGATTTTTAAGCACCATACGGTGCTTATTCTATTCCAAAATAGAATAGCTTTGTTCGTTTAATATATCGTAAAGTTCTCTGATTGGCAAGCCTGTTACACAACTTTGAGAACCATCGATTTTTTCTATAAAACATGATGCAAGGCTCTGGATTCTGTAGCCTCCTGCGGCGCCATGCCATTCTCCTGTATCCAGATACCACTGAATTTCTTCGTCAGTCATAGGTGCAAAAGTAACTTCAGTTTTTGCTGTTTTTGAAGTAGTAGTTTTTGTTTTGCCGTTGTAAAGAACCAGGGCAGTGTAGACTGTGTGTTTTGACCCCTGTAATTCTTTTAGATATGTTTCTGCAATATCCTGATTTTCCGGCTTTCCATATACTTTTCCATCTTTTACAATCAAAGTATCGGCACCTAAAACCCATGGAATTTCCTGTTCCGCAGGAAGTGTTCTTAATACTTCTGTAACTTTTTCTCTGGCTAAAAGTTCCGGTATGTCTTCCGGTTCAAGTCCCATTGTTATTGATTCATCAATATTTGCCATTATTACCCGGAAAGGGATGTTCAGCATGCGTAATATTTCTTGTCGTCTTGGAGAGGAGGATGCTAAAATAATTGGTTCCATTCTTTTTTTTATTCCTGCTTTTTAAAACAATGTCTTTTTATTAAAGACCCTTATTACACAAGAGAAGGCTGCCTGTTTCATTTTTTCAAGCAGCCTTTTTCTTTGCGGTTATGATACTATGCCTGAATTAAGATTTTTTCTATTTCTGATTTCCAGAAGAAGAACCTGAGTCTGAAAGAGTTTTTAAGAGTTTCAGAGCCTTGTTTCTTACAGGTGTTACATAGTGATAATCTGATGCAATTTTTGTAAGAGATTCAATGATTATCTTTTTATTGTCTGTGTTTTCTGCAAGCTTTGCATAACAGTCGATTACTTCTGATGCAAGAGATGAAGTTGGATTTAAGATCTGATTTCTCTTGTTTGCAAAAGCGATTGCGTCTACAACTTCGTCGTTTTTGTTGATTCCGATTTCACCAAGAGAATTAACAGCTGCTGAAATTACCATAGGTTCATTTTCTGCCAGAGCAACTGATACCAGGTAATTTTTTGCTTCTTCTGTCTTTACTTTTCCAAGTGCAAGGCAAGCTCGTCTTCTGATATCCGGAAAGTTATTTACAAGACGACCATTTGTTCTTGACTGGGTATTGATTCCTTCACCTGCAAGCTGGTTCAATGCCTTCATAATGTCTTCATTTACATTGCCACTTTCAACTGCTGATTCAAGAAACTGCATTGCAACAAGTTTGTTGTCGTATTCGTCGGAGGTTGCAAGGCTTAAAATTACAACTCCATCGATATCGTTAAAGTATTCCTCTTCTACAGAACTTTCTGTTCTTGAAGATGAATTCTGCCTCTGAACCTGCTGTGCCCAAAGATTTGTACACAGAGCTACACAAGAAGCCAGAATAACTGCTTTTTTGCTTTTACACATAAAATGTCCCTCCTGGAAAACATTTGTCTAAAAAATCAATGAAAAATACTCTTTCCATTATAGATTAACGGAAGTTAAAAATCAACTTATTAATGATTTGTTTTTCCTTCTCTACCTCTTTACAAGAAAACAGGCAAAGCTTTATTTAGTTACTGATTATGCTCCGCTGAATTAGGCGGAAGGCGAACCATCCAGGCACCGTTTACCTTTACAAAATTGTAATAAACAATATCCTGTTCGTCAGTGTTCTGAACGGCCTTTACGCTTTCAAGGGAAATGTAACGAATTTCATCAACTTCCCGGCCTTTTCTGGATGGTATAAATACAAATGTAAAATAATCATTCAGATTTGCAAGTTTCATTCCCTTTACAGGAAGCCTTTTGGAGGCCTGCTTTAAATTGTTTGGATTGGACCAGTAGGTAATGGACTCCGGTTCTATATAGGAAAGCCATTTATTATAGTCTCTGTCCTGCATTATAAAGGAAAGTTCTTTGATAATCTGAAGAATTGCTCTTTTATCTGCAGTAAATTCTTCAACTGTAATATCTACTTCCTGTGTTGAACGGGAAAATTCATCGTCTACAGGATTAGTCTCTTCCTGTTCCTGTACTTCTTCTACAACTTCTACAGGAGCTTCTTTTACCTCTGTTGTCTTACAGGAAATTGAAAAAAAGAAAAGAGAGAACAATGTAATTGTAATTAGTTTTATCTTTTTCATAACTTTATAATACAATGCTTGTCTATTTTCGTCAAACGGGATACAATTTTTTTATGTCTAAAGCAGTATTTCCAGGTTCTTTTGATCCGCCAACAAACGGACATTTAAATATTATTCAGCGGGCTTCAAAAATGTTTGAAGAAGTTGATGTTCTTATTGCCATTAATGAAGAGAAAAAATATTTTTTTTCCCAGGAAGAGCGCCTTAATTTTTTAAAAGAACTTGTTTCTCCATATAAAAATGTTTCTGTTCACACATGGAATGGTCTGGTTGTTGATTATGCTGAACAAAATCATGCAAATGTTTTAATACGAGGGGTAAGAAACGTAACTGATTTTGGCTACGAGTTTGACCTTTCCCTTATGAATTATACTTTGAATTCAAATATAGAAACTATTTTTATGCCCACAGAGCAGAAATTCCTTCTATTGAAGTCATCTTTGATTAAAGAACTTGCAAAGCTGGGGGGAGATATAACCGGAATGGTACCGGAAATCGTAGAAAAAGCCCTGAAAGACAAATATAGTAAAAATATCGTTTGACAAAGGCATTTAAAGTGTTATAATGAGTTGACATACTGATTGGAACTGTTGTATATTTAATCGCAGTAAATCAGAAAAATTATCTAATTTAGTGAGGTTACATAAATGGCAGTACCTAGATCGAAAACATCTAAAGCCGTAACAAAAAGACGTCAGAGCATCAATATGAAACTGGAAGCTCCACAGCTTGTTGAATGCAACAATTGTGGAAACCTTATTCAGTCTCATAGAGTATGTCCAAAATGCGGGTTCTACCGCGGACGTCAGGTTATCACACCTGAAGTAAACGGCTAAAAGGGAGCAATTGAAATGGACGAATTATTTGAAAAGATCCAGAAACTTATCGCTGACAAACTTGAGATCGATGTAAGCAAAATTACATTGGACTCTTCTTTCCGTGGTGATCTTGGCGCAGATAGCCTTGACACATACGAGCTTGTTTATGCAATCGAAGAAGAACTTGGAGTTAGCATTCCTGATGAAAAAGCTAACGAATTCGAAACAGTTCGCGATGCATACGACTTCATCAAGTCTGAACAGTCTAAATAAGTTTTAGGGATTTTCTAAAATTAATTAGAAAGAAAACACAAGTCTTTTATGGCTTGTGTTTTTTTTTATACAGGCTGGAAAAAGAATTCCGGCCTTCTGCTATTTGCAGTACAATTCCAGAGAATACGAGTTAACAGACTTTTGTTAGATTATCGCTTTATTATTTTAAGGAAATTATATGACGATTTTACCGGAAAGAAAAAAAATGCTTATTGATTTTCAAAATAGGGTTGGAATAATTTTTAAGGACATAAATCTTCTTGATCTTGCTTTTCATCACCGTTCATATTCTAATGAGAGTCTTGAGGCAAAAAAACTTAATAATGAACGTCTCGAATTTCTGGGTGACTCTGTTTTAGGTCTTGTAACCGCTGATTTCCTCTATAATGATATGAAAAATAATGCAGAAGGGGATCTTGCAAAAATAAAAGCGGCAGCAGTTTCTGAAAAAGCACTTAGTCCTATTGCCTTAAAATTTAAAATCGACAAACTTCTGGTACTGGGTAAGGGTGAAGAAAAAAGCGGAGGAAGAACAAAGGCTGCTATTTTAGCTGACTGTATGGAAGCAATAATTGGAGCTCTTTATCTTGACTCCGGCTATGAAGTGGCAAAAAAATATGTTCTTTCCTTTATTATTCCGGAAGTCAGAAAACTTCAGGAGACCGGCGGAAAGGACTATAAGAGTCTTTTACAGGAAGTTTATCAGAAGAAAACAAAGGCCTGTCCTGTATATGAAACTCTTTCAATTTCTGGTCCTGACCACAAGAGAGTTTTTGAAGTACAGGTAAGACTTGGAAATCAAGTTTTCGGACCAGAAAAAGCTTCATCAAAGAAGGAAGCTGAACAGCTGGCTGCAAAAAAAGCTCTGCTTTCTTTTTCAAAATAAAAAGAATATTTTCAAATCGCTTAAAATCTCCTTAGTATTTATTTCTTTTTTATGGTATAATTCTATTCTATGGAAAAAGGAAATAAGAATAAAAAATTACGCAATCTTGATTATGTTGTTTTTGCAATTTTAGCCCTGATTTTTTCATTACTGGGTTTATTTTCAGTTTTTAATAAGCTGGATTTTCGACTTTACGATGCAATGCTTGCCATAAAAAAAGAGCCTGAACAGTCAAAAGATATTCTCCATGTAAATATTGATAACGAATCAATTGATATTTTAGGTGAGTGGCCATGGTCCAGAGATATTTATGCTGACATTCTTATTCAGATGAAAGAACTTGGTGCAGAAAGGGCTGTATTCGATGTTGAGTTTCTTTCTCCTTCAAAAAAAGGCGTTCCTGCAGATGCCATTCCAAACATCAATTTAGCTTTTGAAGAAAGGGCTAATGAAATTGTTGACAGTATCTATCTTTTAGGAGATAGAATTTCAAGCGGGCAGATTGCAAAAAGTGAAATTTCTGGATTTACAGACGATCTTGTTTCCCAGGTTGTTTCTCCTACAATTGACGAACTCTATTCCTCTGTTATGGATAATGCCTACCGTGATAACGATGAATATTTTGCAAGGGCTATTCAGTTTTTTGGAAATACATGGCTTACTGTAAATACCAGGGAAGTAATTTTTTCTCAGACTCCAGAAGAAATTGCTTACATTGATAATCGTTTTCTTATGAAAAATGTATCTGACCCAAAAGACTATATTAAGAAAAGCAACGATTTTACATCTGTGGACCAGTATAATGGAGAAGAATCTGGTTTCTCTCCTGCAATGCATACATTCTTAAAAAGAGCAAGGGGAGTTGGATTTACAAACGTTGTCATTGACAACGATGGTGTCCGCCGAAGGGTAGAACTTTTGTTCAATCATAATGGAAATTATCTGGGACAGCTTACC
The DNA here is from genome assembly GCA_024693915.1 of Treponema sp. Lineage (GTDB taxonomy): Bacteria > Spirochaetota > Spirochaetia > Treponematales > Treponemataceae > Treponema_D. The sequence goes on along the minus strand of JAILKG010000259.1, from coordinate 2,880 downwards.
TTTGGTCCTCTTTTAAATTATCTTGACGTTCAGAAAATTGAAAGAAAAAACAATAAACTGATTCTTTACGATGTAAAATTCCCTGGAAAAGATGAAAGGGAAACCGTAAAAATTCCACTTGATGATAATGGTAGAATGCTCATCAACTGGCTTCACAGAGATTTTGGTGATTCTTTTAAACAGGAATCTGCATATTCTTTAGTTCAGTTAAAATTCCTTGAAGAAGATATTGCCCAGAATCTTTCAAACCTTACTCAGTATATGATTCGTCGTCCTGACGGAACTTTACCGGACTTTTTAAACGATGCCGGTGATTTATATGATTACGCCCTTACCATAAAAGATTACAAAAATCAGCTTCTTTCAAAATGTACTGGTTTTGACGAAAATTCCAGTCCTTATGACGGAATCAGTCAGGATATGTATGATGAATATTTTTCAATGAAGGATGAATTTTATTCCTACGTACTGGATTATTCATCTCAAGATTACAATGAGCAGATTGATGAAGTTTTGAATGGAATAAGGAAAATTGATTCATCTGTAGATATTGCTAAAATTGATGAAATAAAAGAAAGTCTCTTGTCAGAAATTAAAACCCTCTATGAAAATGTAAGTTCATATGTAAAATACACAAAAGATTTGAAAGAAAAATTTAATGGAGCTATATGTATAATTGGAAATACTGCTTCAAGTACAACCGACCTGGGAGCTACTCCATTTGTAAGGGCTTATTTTAATGTAGGAACTCATGCAAATGTTATTAATACAGTTTTGCAGAAGAATTTTATATATCCTGTAAACTGGCTGTCAGGTTTTATTTTTACAGTCCTTGTGACTTTCCTGGTTTTCTTTTTGTGCCACAATATGTCAAATACAAGTCAGAATATATTTAATGGAATTACACTTTTTGCAATTGTTCTTCTTCCTTTTATATTAATGCTGGGATTCAGTATCTATATTCCTTTTGTAACCAGTATTGTCTTTGCCATCCTTGCCTTTATCGGAGGACTTACAATTCGCTTTATATTGAGTTCCAGAGAAAAGCGTTTTATCGTTCAGATGGCATCTTCTTTTGCAAATAAAGATACCGTTGATTTCTTACGAAAAAATCCTGATAAATTTAATACTTCAGGAGAGAAAAAAGGAATTACGGCACTTTTCAGTGATATTCAGAAATTTTCTACATTCAGTGAAGGTATGGGTTTAATTTACGGAGAAGAGGGACCAAATAAACTTATTCAGAACCTGAACGAATATCTTGGTGCCATGTCAAATGAAATTCTTGCAAATAACGGAACTATCGATAAATACGAAGGTGATGCTATTATTTCAATGTTCGGCGCTCCTGACCCTGACAGAAGACATACAGTAAACGAATGGAGTTATCTCTGTCTGGATTCAGCTATCAAAATGAAAAAAGTGGAGCAGGAATTTAATAAGGCACATGGAGATCTCTTTAAGAAATATATGGTAACTGCAAAGGATGAAGACGGTTTTGATATTCAGAAGGAAATTGAATTAAAACCTTTCCAAACCCGAATCGGTATTAATACGGGAGATGCCTTTGTAGGTCTTATGGGAAGCCAGACTGAACAGTTCAGTAAAATGAACTACACAATGATTGGTGATACGGTAAACCTTGCCAGCCGTCTTGAAGGTGTAAATAAGGTTTATGGAACATGGATTATGTGTTCCGATGAAACCTGGAACAGCGCTAATACCGGTGCAAATGAAGGAAAAATTGTAAGTAAGCGCCTGGATAGGGTAAGGGTTGTGGGAAGAAGCACTCCTGTTCAGCTTTACACAATTCTAGGCTTCAGGGATGAAATGAGTGATAAGGAACTTGAGGAAATTGAACTTTTCCATAAAGCAATTGATTTGTATCTGGAAAGAAACTTTGTTGAAGCAGAAAAACTCTTCCGTGATGCAAACGCAATGAATCCTGATGATGCAGCTGCCCTTGTTTTTGCTGACCGATGTCACCAGTACGGACAGAATGGAGTTCAGAAAAACTGGGATGGTGTAATGAATATGACTTCCAAATAGAAAATCATTAAGAAGATATAAAAAGGGCTGCTAGCAAAACTAGCAGCCCTTTTTTACGGCTTATGAGCCTGTGATTTAAGATTAAATCTTATCTAAAAATTATAATCAGAACCTGAGAAACAATAACAACTGCAATCAGTGCAATTGGATAAGTTGAAGCATAAGCGCCTGCAACTTTTTCTGTTCCTGCAGTCTGAATAAGGGTTCCCAGGGCTGGTGTTGATGTCATACCACCACAGATAGAACCAAGATTGTTAAGAAGGTTTAATTTAAGTGCAAATTTTGCAAAGATATAACCAATAATCATTGGAAGAAGTGTCATTACAATTCCGTAGATAAAGTAAATCCATTTGAAATATTTAACAAAACTTGCACCGCCTGCAACACCGGCACCAATAAGGAAGAGCATAAGACCAAGTTCACGGAAGATTTTAAGAGTTGCTTCTTTTGGCATAAAAGAAACATTTCCGAATTTTGTGAAGTGTCCGATTACAAGAGCAAGAATCAAACATCCACCTGTAGTTGTGAGGGAGAAGTTTTTGAATTTGAAGGAACCGATAATAATTCCAAGAACTGCAACAATAGAGAAAACACAGAATCCAAAAGGATCAAGTTCTACTTCGCTTCCTGTAAGTTTTGATGGAACTTCAGGATTTGCTTCTGAAAGTTTCTGTCTTTCTTCTTCCATATCTGCTTTAGCCATTTTTGGTACAAGCTGTACAAAAAGAACTACCCCGATAACACCAAAGAGGTAAGCAATTCCGTGTCCTACAGCAACAATAGCTTCGTAGTCAATTGCGCCGCCCTGTGTAACTGTTGCCTTTGCAGCAG
>JAILKG010000258.1 GCA_024693915.1 Treponema sp. | reverse complement strand
GGCTGGGCAAAAGTAAAAGTTGTAAAAGGCGCAATCCGCGGTGCCGGAAGCGGTTCTAAATACAGCCTCTACAACGAATCAATCGCTTCCTTTACAACAGGTGAACTTTACAACCACAAAGATGCCCAGGGCTTCATAACCCTCTTCGGCCTCCCATTAAAAGTTCGCGCCATGATGGAGCAACAAGTCGGCGAAGGACAGGCTATTACTGAGAGTAAGAGCTTTAAGAAACGACCGACGGAGTAATTAGAATTAGAACAGGGTGCGAGTGGCGCAGCACCCGTCCGCCGACTTGTCCGGAGCGCCCCTGCGCGTAGGTTGGGGAAGGACAGGCAATTACTGAAAGTAAAAGCCTTAAAGTTCGTCCAACAGAGTAAGGACAAGCCTTCCTGCTAATACAAAAAAGACTGTTCATTTTATTTTGAAAAAATAAAATGGCAGTCTTTTTTTTATGTAGATTTGTATTTATTGAAAAAAAAGGCTATTTACAATTTTCCGTGTGAATCCAGGTGAGTTCGTGCTTGTTATAGTTCAGGTGCAGAACGCGGCTTTCAGGGATATTTTCAAATTCCTGAATCAATGACCAGTCCGGCTCTCCCTGCATTTTAATGGTGCAGATCATGTTTTTTACAAGGCCGCTTTCAAGCCATTCCTTAATCCATTTTAAGAGGCGTTCCGGATAGCAGATTACGTCGCTAAAAACCCAGTCGCACTGGCCAATGTCAGCTGGTTTTAAAGTAAAGGCGTCGTGAGCCTGAAAGGTAACCAGAGGATTTTTCATCAATTCCGGAGCCAGTTCAGCCCTGTCTACGGCAAAAACTTTAGCTCCCAGATTTACCAGCACCCAGGTCCAGCCGCCGGGACAAGCACCCGCTTCAAAACATCGCTCTCCCTCTTTTGGAAAAGGCGTTCCATTCAAAAGGTGAGCCATGGTAAGACTTTCCTGAATTTTCAGGTAGGCCCGGCTTGGGGGATTTTCGTGGTCTTCCTGAAATTCCAGTAGACCTGCCGGCAAAAAAGAAGATGTTTTTGCAGAAGCAATCATCTTGTTTTCAGCGGTTAGAGTGTAAAGACCTATTGGGCTTGCAGGAATTTCTGCTGGGAATTTTCGGATTTTTAAGTTTACATAGGGAAGTTTTTCCTGTAAAAGCTCAGCCCTTCTGAAAAACTGGTACTGATAGGGTGCCCAGCTTCTCTGCATGCTTTTAAGGGAGGAGGCTCCGCTTCCGATGGATTCAAAAGTTATTTCAAGAGGTTCAAGCAGGCTGCACCGTGACCAGTAGGGAAGCCTCTCATCTGAATAATCCGGGCAGTACAAAAGGTCGCCGTACCATACAGCTTCTTTTCCCTGGTAGTTCAGGCGGCTTTTCAGCTCAGAAAGAAGGAGCCCCTGCATTTCTGGAAAGGCAAGGAAGGCTTTTCCCGGGAGTTTTTTTATATTGAATTTAGGGCTGGTGTCCATTTCCTGCCTCCTGGCATTTTGATTTTTTTATTGAAGAGCCGCGGATTTTTCGCTGTTTTTTCCATTCAAACTATTCTAATTTTTTTTTAGATTTTCCGTCGGCATTTTTAACGAGATTTATATCAGCTGGCAGCCGGAGTTTGTAATCAGATGAGCGATGCTTGAGTCCACCTGATCCAGTCCCAGTTCTTCGATGTATTTTAAGAGCCTTGGCAGGTCTTTTGAAGGCAGAATTTTAAAGCCGATTTCAGTTGTTCCGTTTTCTTCGTGAACCCATTGCGGATGGCAGGTAAGTACCAGACTTCCTTCAGATGCGGCTCTTGCAAATGTGATGTTCACTTCGTAGTCGTTTTCCAAATCTACTACAACAGGAAGATTGTAGTGCACCTTGCAGCCACCTGCGGAAATATTGTCAAGAACGCCCGCAAGAGGGCAAAGGGAATGAGCTTCGACTCGTCCAATGTCGTCAAAGCGCTCTGTCTGCCTTTTCTTTTCACCCATATCGGGCTATTATAAAGATTTTTTTGACCTTAAGGAAGAGGGCGGAGAAATTCACCTACGGGCCTTGCGGGGCCCGCCAAAGGCTCGGTCTCAAAGGAAAGAAAGCCTGCCTCCGGCATCCTTCCTTTCCTTTGAGCCTTTTGCAGCCCTCATCTTTTGCCCCGGGCTGCAAAACCCCTCCAGACCCGCGCAGTTACCGGTTTTTTGTTATTAAATTATTTTTCCAAAAAAAATATTACCCCGTCTTTGAGGACTTCTACTTTTTTTACTGTATGCAAAAAGCTTCTGTCAGCCCTTTTTTATTCAATTCTTGTGATTTTTCCGTCTTGCAGGTGCAAAAGGCGCTGGTTTTCGCTTCCGCGGAATTTAAGCATTAAATTTCTTTTTTCCAGAACAAAAGGGCCGTCCACCAGAACATCCAGGCATTTTAGCATGCGGTCAGTGTACTGGGTGTGCTTTCTCTGACCTTCCTGCAGGTCTTTGTCAAAAATATAGCCTGTCCAGCACCAGATGTCTTTTTGTGGATAGGCTTCCCGGATTTTTTCCAGGAAAGGCGCAAGGACGGCCTGGTTTTCTTCTTCAAAAGGTTCTCCTCCAAGAAGAGAAAAGCCCTGAATATGACTCGGTTTTAAAAGCTCAAGAATTTGGTCTTCAGTCTCCTTTGTGAACTCTTTTCCAAAGTTAAAATCCCAGGTTTCAGGCTGAAAACAACCCTTGCAGCAGTTTCTGCAGCCGCTTACAAAAAGGCTTACCCTAACGCCAAGCCCGTTGGCAACATCAAAATTTTTTATAGTTCCGTAATTCATAATATTTCCTGACAGGGCATAGCATACCCTTAATTTAGGATTTTGTCATTGACATACCCGGGACTATAAAAGCAGGGCTAGGCAGACCTTAGCAGATTTTTTTGCACAGTTTCTTTATACTGCCTTTGCCCTCATTATAAAATCCTTATTTTGCTGCAATTTTATACTGCCAGCTGAAAGGAATGTTAAAGCCCTTGTAGCCTTTGTCGTCATCCAGGGAAAGCCTTATTCCAGAACGGAAAGTACCTGCCCTTGTTTTGTAATCAAAGTAAGGATAGATTGTAAAGCTTGTAAGGCTGTCTTCAGCATTCAGCTTGTGGTTGATTTTTACGGATGCGTTCAGATTCAGTTCGTCTGAAAACTTGTAATTAGCCCTGAATGCCGCATACAATGGAACTCCCTTATCCAGTTTAACGTAATCTCCGGCTTCAGCGCTATAGTTTGAATTGCTGTTCAGGCCTGACAAAAAATCAAAGTAGAGAGAAAGTGGTAAGTCTTCAAAAGAGTAACCTGTAGAAAACTGAGCCAGGTGCTGGCTTCCCTGAATGTAACCTGAGTCTGTGTTGTTGTAGGTGTATCCCAGGTTCAGAATAAGATTTTTTACAAAGTTCAGTGCAAGATAGCCGCCAAAACTAGCAGATTCTGTTGTAAGATCCTGTCCTGTAAAACCAAGGGAAAGGACATCTTTTATGTAAAACTGAAAACCTGTGTTTAAGTCCAGGCTGGCTCTTGCTCCTACTGTACCTGCAAATGTAAATCCGAAGTCTTTGTCTTCCGGTGCAATGTTCACAACGATTCCGGCTCCGTTATCGTCTGCCAGCTTTCCGTGAACCAGAAAATCATCGATTGCCGCAAGGTATGCACCTGCTGTAGTCCATTTCCAGAAGAATTTGTTTCCGCCAATGATATTTACAGGCTGGAAGGGGCGAAAGTTTACATATCCCTGAATGGCCGGGGCAAAATTCTTGTCACCTGAAATATTCAGGCGGACTCTGGAATCAATGTGCTCAGACGCAAGATCTAACTGGATTCTGTCACCCACTACAGCAGCTTTTTTGTCGCTGTCTTCATCAAATTTCAGAAAGTCGCTTGTTCCCACATTGTCACTGTTTCCTCCGAAAGTGTTGGTAAGGGAAATGGACTGGCCGCTTACTCCAGCTGCAATTAAAGAAAGAAAAGCGAATGAAATTAAAAACTTTTTCATATAACCTCACTAAACCGGCTTTTGAATGCTCCTTTTTAAAAGCCCGGTTATTTTTTATTTTCAGGCAGCTAAAAGGCTCTCCGAAACCCCGATTTTCTGTCTGAATGACTAATTTCTACAACATTTAGAAAATTTTGAATAATACAAGTTTTGTATTGGTTCTATAATTTTTTTTTATAATGGATTATGCGGGCAAACCCTCCAGGGCAAACGCATTATAAATAAACTGTGCAAAAAAAAGT
>JAILKG010000198.1 GCA_024693915.1 Treponema sp. | reverse complement strand
ACCTCTAAGGGAGCTATGACTGTAGTTGGTGGTGGTGACTCTGTTGCCGCTGTAAACAAGTTCAACCTTGCAGACAAGATGAGCCACGTATCTACTGGTGGTGGAGCTTCTCTCGAATTCCTCGAAGGAAAGACACTCCCTGGAATCGCAATCCTTGCTACAAAATAGTTTTATTTGCTATATAGGCTGAAAATCGAGTTTTTTAACTGGAAAATAAAAATTGGCGTAGGCGTGGTTGCGACACAAAAAACACTCAGCCACCGCGAAGCGGTCTGCCGTTTTTTGCTGGCGCGTTCACGCCGAGAGCCAATTTTTGAGTTGAAATTATCAAACTTGAAATCAAGACTATATACCATAAGACCCGCTTTGAAAACTGTATTTTCAGGCGGGTTTTCTTTTTTTTAAATCTGTTTTAAAAATCGCTTTTTTGGGTGTATAATCAAGTGACAAATGAATCTTTCTGTGTTTAATCTGATTGTGACTAATTTTGCCTTTCTCTTTTCTGCAATTTGTTTTGTTGTAATAATTCTGCAGAATTCTTCTCTTGAACAGAGAATGGCCATGGGATACACCTTTTTTTCTGTCCTTGTCTGCATTGGTTACTGTCTGATTGCCGGTTCCCGATGTAAAATTGAAATGTTGGCCTACGGTACAAAGTTTCAGTTTTTGGGATCCCTGGTAGTTGTTTTTGTAATTATAATTTTTGCCCGTTATTCCGGTTTTAAACTGCCTTTCTGGGCAAAAATTCTACTCTGCGCCATAACTGCTTTTCTTTCAATCCTTATTCTTACTTTTGATAGAGGGGGAGTTTATTCTTCTGGGGCTGCCGGTAACTGGTCCTCCTTTATGAGCCACTGGTTCTTTAAGCGTTATCGCCCTGGTTTTAGCTTTGGAATTCCTTATCTTTACAAGGAAGGTGCCTGGGGCTATCTGCTCTACGAATTTTTCAATGTACTTCTCTTTGTTCTTACAACCTTTATTTTTATAAGAACTGTTCCAAAAAAAGCCAGCGTGGATAAAATCAATCAGTTTTGTCTTTACTGTCTGATTGCAATTCCAGGAATCACCTTTTTTATAGAAAGAATGATTAATAATTTTGGCGCTGTGAATACTTTTCCTGTGGTTCCAATCGGATTTTTTATTTCAGATGTGCTTTTTGTCTATCTTATTGTGGGTCGCCGTCTTTGCGATGTAAACGACCTGGCCAGTAATGCTTTTTTTGATTTTATGAATACGCCGGCCGTAGTTGTTGATTCCCGCAAAAATATAATAAATTACAACGAAAACGCCAGGGCTCTTTTTTCAGGTCTTTCCCCTGCTTCTATAGGTCAGCCGCTAGAAGAAAGCATTCCTATAGAAATTGTGTGTGCAATTCTGAATATCGTTGCCCGGGGCAAAAAGCAGGATTTTAATGAAATCAGGATTGAAAGCCTGGAAAGCGACCTGATTGAATATTCTTCAAAAGTTTTTCAGGTAAGGGGCTGCCGCCTTATTCCCGGAGGAAAATTCAAGGGCTTTATTATCTGGTTTACAGATGTTACCCTGGTTCATTCCTATGCCAATGAACTGCAGAAGGAAGTTTTTGATAAAACACAGGAACTCAGACTCAGCTTTTTACGCCTGGATAATCTGAGGGATAGTCTGGTAATGGGCTTTTCTTCTCTTTCAGAAGTTCACGATGAATCTACAAAGGGGCATTTACAGAGAACTTCAATTTATACCCAGATAATTGCTCAGGAGCTCTACGATTGCGGGATTTTTAAGGAAATAATTGATCAGGAATTTGTGGATACAATCGGTAAGGTTGCCCCTCTTCACGATATAGGAAAATCCTTTATTGATTCAGATATTTTTAACAAACCAGGAAAACTGGACAAAGATGAAGCTATAGAGGTGAAAAGGCATACAGTTCTTGGTGCTGATTTTCTGGAATCCATGCTTAAGGTAGACCGGGATTCTCTTTATGCCAATATGGCTATTGAAATTGCCCGTTATCATCACGAATGGTTTGACGGAAGCGGTTATCCTGGAGGCCTTAAGGGAAATGAAATTCCTTTAAGCGCCAGAATCATGGCAGTGGCAGATGCTTTTGATGCCCTTGTAACAGAGCGCCCTTACAAGCGGGCTTTTTCTACAGAAGAAGCTTTTGATATCATAGACGACGAGTCTGGAACTCATTTTGACAAAGTTGTTACCAGTGCTTTCTTCCGCTGCAGCGAAAGGGTGGAAGAAGTAAAACTCCTTTTGGAGCGGGATAATTAGGTGGGGCTGAGAGGAGACTTATCTAGCTAAGTTTATGGCTTTTTGCATTATGGTCTTTATACATAAAAGATTGAGATGAAGAAGCGTACGCCGGGCAAAAAGGTAGAAGAAGTAAACACTTTCTGGCCCTGGCTAATTAGGTGGACTGGCAGCTATTATTCCCGTGCAAACGCATTATAGTTCACATCCTGAAAAAAGGAGAGCAAGTAAAGCCACAAAATTGGGACGCAGACGAAAATTAGGGACGGGGCCCCAAGGGGAAGGTGCCCTGATTTTCGTCGTCGCTGGGACCCGATTTTTGGCTTTATGTGAAAATTACTGTTTTAATATATGGAAATTTAAAATGCGTTTGCTGTGTCTTTTATTCCGTTCTTGCTTTTAGCGTCCACTTTCATTATTATAATAGAAAATTATCTGCGGTTTTGCCGCAAAAAGAGGTATTTAGATGGCACGTACACATTATATCGCCGGAAACTGGAAAATGAACACAACTAAGGCTGAAGCAGTTGCTCTTGCAAAAGACCTGGTTGAACAGCTTAAGGGAAAAACAAACAAATACATGATTGGTGTTCCTTTTGTATATCTTGATGCAGTTGCACAGGTTGTAAAGGGAAGCAATATCATTCTTGCTGCACAGGACTGTGCTGCTACAGATAACGGAGCTCACACTGGTGAAGTTTCTTGCGCAATGCTAAAAGACATCGGCTGTCAGTGCGTAATCCTTGGTCACTCAGAACGCCGCCACGAAATTGGTGAATCTGATGAACTTATCAACAAAAAGGTACGCAAGGCTCTTGCAAGCGGACTTGAAGTTGACCTTTGTATTGGTGAACTTTTGAGCGAAAGAGAAGCAGGTGAAGCTGAACAGGTTTGTGCATTCCAGCTTTCTGCAGGTCTTGCAGGTGTTACAGAAGAACAGATGAAGAAGGTAACAATCGCTTACGAACCAGTTTGGGCTATCGGTACAGGAAAAACTGCAACTCCAGATGATGCTCAGGCAATCCACAAGTTTATCCGGGCTTACATTGCAAAACTCTACAACCAGAAAGTTGCTGACGAAGTAATCATCCAGTACGGTGGATCTATGAAGGCTTCTAACGCTCCTGAACTTTTGGCTCAGCCTGATATCGACGGTGGTCTTATCGGTGGTGCTTCACTTAAGGCTGAAACATTCGTTCCAATCTGCGTACTCTAATTTTTTAGCAGACTGAAAAGCAAAGACGCCCCGAACTTTTGGAGCGTCTTTTTTTATTTAACGGCCAGGCACTGCGCGGACCTGGACTGGTGCGAAGGCTTTAGCCTGAAGCAGGGCGGAATGAAAGGGAGCAGAATGCGACCTGAAATGGAGCACCGAGCCTTAGGCGGGCCAGGGAAGGACCGTGGGAAGAGGCCCCCGCCCCAATGTTTGAGCCGGGTCAGGCAGAGCTAAAAGGCGGGTCTAACAGGAAGACTAAAAGGTCCTGTACAGGGCAAACGCATTATGAATTCTATACATAAAAAAATTGGAATGGGGAAGCATGCCGCGGACAAAAAAGACTCTGTTTGTGGTTGCCGCGAAAGCGGCATACAATAGTTCCTCAGCCACAAACAGCGTCTAGCGCATTAAT
>JAILKG010000161.1 GCA_024693915.1 Treponema sp. | reverse complement strand
AGAAATAAAATATGAATTTTTCAATTTCATTTTTATAAGAATTAAAACAGCAAAGTTTATTTCCAAAACACACATCCTGATTTGTAAAAGCTATTTTTCTTCCAGCACTGCCACCTTCAATGCACATCAAAACTGTATTCTTTGGAGCAATACGGAAATTATCTTTTTCAAAAGGTATTTTTATACCATTATCATAATTAATAGTCTGATCAAAATTTACATCTTTTGTTCCTATATAAAACCAGCCTTCTTTTATATTTGTATATTTTAATTTTTTTTCAGTTTCGTTAATACTATCGCCTGTATAAAGGTTGCAAAGTTCTGATAATCTACACCAACACCAGCTTTCTGGAATATCAAATGGAATCTCATCGTCGGAAATGTCACACGGATTCGAGCCAGCTAACGCTGTCTCTTTTTTTGATTTCCTTTTTCCAGATTTTGCGTTAGCAAAATCCAATCCGTGTGACAATCTTTCTTTCCGTATTTCTTCCAGTAAATCTTTTGCGTTTCCTTCAGCGGCAATTTGTGGAACAAGTTTTCCCTGAACGGCTTCCTGCAGAATTGCTTTTTTTGTGAGCATGCCGATTTGTTCATTAAAGGCTTTGAGTTCTGTTTCTTTTTTACCGTATTCTTCTATGAGTGGCATGAACTTTTCGATTGCGTCAACTATGCGTTTTTGTTCGGCGAGGGGAGGAAGAGGGATTAAAACTTCATTTATGTTTCTAACTGCTAATCCTGGTTGTGCTGTAGCTGTTGCATATTGATTTAGATTTAAAGCCTTTAGAAACAATCCAGCCCATTCTATATTTGTATCAGCATATGTTTCTACAACAACTGCATGTTCTGTTGCATAAAATTTTCCGTTTGCAAAATTTATATTTCCACATAAGGCACCTTGGCGACCAATTAATGGATAATATCCTTCTTTATTATAATTTTTTACATATCCTCTTATTCCGTTACCACCATAGCAAAGATAATCATTTCCGTTGCTTGTTTCTGATATTTCACTTGATGAAATAGTTTTTCCAGCTTGTAAATTAAATATTTCTCCAATTCTACACCAGCACCAATTCTCTGGTATCTCAAACGGTATTTCATCTTCTGTAATTGGAGCAAAGCGGGCGTTGCGGGCGGCGTTTGAGCCCGCAGAAGGGGTAGCGGAAGCTCGCTTGCGAGCTGAAGCGAGGGGAAGGCTTTCCCCTCTTTCTTTTCTTATTTCTTCCAGCAAATCCCGTGCATTGCCTTCGCTTGCAATCTGAGGAACTAATTTTCCCTGCACCGCTTCCTGTAAAAGTGCGTTTTTCAAATCTTTGGCGGTCATTTATGTTCCTCACTTGACTTTTTGGCTTCATCTGTTATACTTGAATCATCGACGTGAGGTGTCTTAGTTGCCCTGTCCGCTGATTTTTCAGCCGCGTCACTCAAGCCTTCGAATCTTTCGGAGGCTTTATTTATTTCATCTAGTTCTATTGAATATATTCTGTGTCCGTTTGCAATACTTTCTTTTACAGTAATCAATACATCTGCTTTTCTACCACTTTGTAAAATTGCGGCAGAAACAAATCTTTTTATTGAAATAACATTCGGGTCATCAGGATTTTTAAGATTTCCATGTGAGGCTACGAGTATTGCGCTTTCATAAAGAGGTTTGATTTTAGCAGCCAATTCAAAATGTTCTGCAAGAGTAAAACCATTTGCTTTTGATTTTTCCAGAGCTTTTGCACTCGTCATTTTGTCGATTGAGTGCTTGGAAAGATTAGCCTCAATTCCGGTTTGAATATTTACAATCTTACCTAAAAATGGTTTTAGAATTGTGAGAAGTTCAGAACGTTTATAACTGGCGTAGCCTTGCTTTTTAATTTCCTCGGACATATTTTCTCGTTCCATCAGAATAAAGCAAATAAGAGGAGTTTGTTGCTGCATCATAGCAGGAAATTGGAGTTCCCTTTGCTTTTTTTATTTCATTTTCTATTCTTACGGCTTCAATAAAACGTTTGGTAAGTTCATCGTCTGAAACACCGCAGGTTGAATCCAATTCATTTTGATCCATAATAAATCCTCCTATGTATTATAGCAGATTTTTTATACATTTACAGTTACCCCCCTCGAATTCGATGGGTTTACAGTTCCCCTTTTTTTAATTTATATCTTCTGTTTTTATTTCCGCCCAGTGCCTCAAGGTAGCCGAATTCGGTCAGCTGGCGCAGATAACGTTTGGATGTTGTGGGCGTAAAATTAAAATGCTGCACAAGTTCCTCTGTAGTGATTTGGGATTTATCGCTCATAAAATGCAGAATATCGACCAGTTTCTCGGCTAAAGTTGGCTTTATCGACCACTTATCGACCATTTTCTGCATTAAAAGTGATTTATCGACCATTTTCTCACTACTCTCGCTCATGGAAGCATCAAAGAGTTCAATTTCTCTTTGCAGATGTTTTGCATGAAGGTTCAACATAAAGTCAATAAAAATACTATCATCATCTTTTTCCCGTGAGTCTATGAGAGCCTGAATATATTCCGCTTTGTCTTCCTTTAGCACTTTTGACGGAATAAGATAAAACTCCCACTGCAAAAGATTCATCAGAAGACGGCTCATTCTTCCATTGCCGTCTGCCCACGGATGAATCGTTACCAGTTCGTAATGCGCCCAGAAACTTAGATTGTAAACAGAAACAATGTCTTTTGGATTTAGATTTTTGCGGCGTTCATTCAACTTCTGGCAAAATGATTCAAGCTTTGCAGGAACTTTCTGATACGCCATATAAGAGGTTCCGCCAAATCCTGCCGTTACATTTACTTTTCTGAGTTCCCCTTTTGCTGCAGAAAAATCTCCTGTAATCGTTTGATATTCGCTTCCAGTCCGTGCCATTACTTTTGACGAAAGAGTTATAAGAGAGTCAACTGTTATCTGAGGGTGCTGCTTAATCCATTTTATTCCGTATTCGTAAGCGTTCTTCAAATCCAGATTCATCATCTGCTCTACCATTGTCCGCTTACTGGAAGTGATTCCTTCATCAAACAAAAGCTGAGCTTCAACTTCTGTTACGGTTGACCCCTCGATTGCAGTGGAATGAGTAATGATTGAATACAGATAAAACTTTTCCCAGTCTATCTGCTCTTTTATTCCGAGTGAGTAATATTCATGTAATATTGAAAGCAATTCGACACTCAAATCTTTTGCGGTCATTTAGATTCCTCTGCCTTGTCGGAAATGGTTAGAATTTTTGAGGATGAAAAATCAAGGGCTTGAATTGTTCTAAGCTGTTTAAGAGCTGTTTCACGCAACATTTCCAAACGTTGAGGCTGGTCGATGTTTTGTTCTATAAGGATTGCGTTATAACTTTCAAGATTTGCAAGAACCAGAAGATGGTGAAGATCTGTATAATCGCGGATGTTTCCTTTTTTACCTGGATTGTCTTTTCTCCATTCTTTTGCAGTCATTCCAAATAATGCAACATTCAGTAAATCAGCCTCATCTGCATAGACAAAAGATTTTTGGGCAGGTGTAAGTTCCGGGATTATGAGATTTTCTTTAATGGCATCGGTGTGGATTTTGTAATTGAGTTTAGAAAGTTCCCGGTTAAGATTCCAGTTTAAGGAAAGCCGGGAGTTTTCGTCGGATTTGAGGCGTTTGTAATCTTTGATGATATACAGCTTGAACTCAGGTGAAAGCCAAGATGCAAACTCAAGTGCTATGTCTGAATGCGCAAATATTCCGCCGCCGTATCTGCCGGATTTTGTAATGATGCCTTTTCCCTGTAATGTATCATTCCATTCTTTTATAGAAAATGTGAATGCATTTGTTCCAGCATCACTTTTAAACGCATCGAATTCGCTACGTTTAAAATCCGGATTGTGAAGGCTTTCCCATAATCCTAAAAACTCTACAATATCCCGGCCTCGAAGCCATGTATGAATTGTTATGCGGGGATCTGCGCTTCTATAACGGGCAATATCTGTAAGTGAAATATATTCGTTTTCAAAATCAGTTGTATAGATTCCGATTTCAATTCCTTTTGCGTGAATTGTATCTTTAATTATTTTTGCCATTACAGTTCTCCCTTCTGCGCTTTCTGATGGAGCTCTGTAATCTGTGCAAGAAGACTGTCTATATCGGAATTAAGCTTTGTACGCTTTTCTTCGTAGTTCTGGATTGTTTCTGCAACGCTCAAAATTTCTTCTTCTTCGTGAGGATAGCCGCATACATCAAAGTTGTAGTTTGACTCAATTAATTCCTGAGCGGTAAAACACTTTGCTTTTGGATTTCCTTCTTGGTCTGTAATTTCCTTGCGGTCATTCCACCAGGCAATGCAGTCGTCAAAGTGTTTTAATTCCATCGGCTTTGTTTTGCTAAAGTGCTTGCGGTCGCTTGGAATGTCTACGCGGTAGAACCAAGTCTTTCCTGTAGGCTCTTCATTATTAAAGAAAAGAATGTTTGTTGTAATGCTTGTGTACGGGCTGAATACGCTTCCGGGCATACGGACGATTGTATGAAGGTTAAAATCTGTAAGAAGTTTTTTCTTAAGATTATTCTTTGCGTTGTCGTTTCCAAATAAGAAACCGTCCGGAACAATTACAGCTGCACGACCATCTTTTTTAAGACGGTACATGATAACTGCCATAAACAAATCGGCAGTTTCGCTTGAGCGCAAGTCTGCCGGGAAGTTTTGTTTGATGTCGTCCTTTTCGCTTCCGCCATAAGGTGGATTCATAAGAATTACATCAAAGGCATCTTTCTGGGTGTAGTCCAAAAGTTTATTAATAAGTGAGTTTCCATGATAAACCTTTGGACTGTCCAGGCCATGCAAAAGCATATTCGTAACACACAGCATGTAAGGGAATTGCTTTTTCTCGACGGCATAAATTGAGTTATAGATTTTTTCTGATTCTTCGTTTGAAATGCTGCCTTTGGTATCTTTTACTTCTTCAAGTTCTTTTATCCAGCTTGAAAGAAAGCCTCCGGTTCCACAGGCAAAGTCAGCCATTGTTTCGCCAATCTGAGGCTTAATTATTTTTGCCATAAATTGAGTTACGGCACGAGGTGTATAGAACTCACCGGCAGAACCTGCGCTCTGAAGTTCTTTAAGAATTGTTTCGTAGATTTCTCCAAAGGCATGTGTTTCTTCGTAGCTTCCAAAATCAAGTTCGTCAATAATATTTGCAATCTGACGAAGAAGCACACCGTCTTTCATGTAGTTATTTGCATCTTCAAAAGTTGTTCGCACAATACTTTGACGGATTGGAGTATCAGGTGAGATTTCAAGATTTTTAAGAGTTGGAAAAAGCTTATTGTTTACAAAGTTTAAGAGTTTGTCGCCGGTAAGACCATCACCCTGATTCTCAGTATGCGCCCAGTTACGCCAGCGAAGTTCTTCTGGAATTATTGATTCATATTTTTCATCTTCAAATTCCCAGTCTTCTTCTTTTGCGTCATATACCTTTAAGAAGAGCATCCAGGCTATCTGTTCAATTCTCTGTGCATCACCGTTTATACCGGCATCGTTGCGCATAACATCGCGAATACGTTTTACAAAACTACTTAAGTTGCTCATTTATGGTCTCCTTATTATTATCACACGGATTCGAGTCGGCTAACGCCGCCTC
>JAILKG010000135.1 GCA_024693915.1 Treponema sp. | reverse complement strand
ATTAATTACCCGGTACTTTACAAGCAGAATGCAGCAATAATCACAGAAAAAGAATTAGAAAAATATACAATCCGCTTTCAGACACAGGAAGCCACACAGACAAAAAAAGCTCAGTATTCCGAACAAAAAGTCAGAGAAAAGGACATTATACCTCTTTTTGATGGACCAGTTTCATCCCTTGAAAATCTCCTTTCATTCACTCTTACTGACGACGAAAAAAAATCAATACTGGAAGAAACATGGCTTCTTCTTGCAGAAGAAAACCTCCCTCCTTCAGAGGAAAAAGAATCAAGCTCAGCTTCTTCAAATCCTGCTTCACAAGACGCAGTTTCTCCTTCCACAAGCTCCGGCTCTGCCAGTTCAGCCTTATCCGGGGCAAAAGAAGAATCCTCATCTCAATCTCAAGAAAAAAAACAAGCCAGCTCCCTTCCTTTTTCTGAAATAGCAGAAATCATGAGGCCGGAAGCAAAAGCTGAAGAAAGCTTCTTTCTATACAAAACACTTGCAGCTTCCCTTCAGTTTTATCTGGATGAAAAAGCACTTAAGCAGAACGAAATAAAATTCTTTCTCAGAAGCGAAGGCGAAATTCAGGACTTACAGAAAAAACTCTACGAAAAAGAACACGAAGCAGAAATTCATGCCGCCTTTATTGAGCGTCTAAAAAAAAGAGAACTTTTACCGGAAGATCAGAAATTCATGGTAGAAGTAGAAAACCTTGCTCTTTGCAAAACAGAAAAATCAAAAGTTATGCAGGAGGCAGGCATCACTGAAAGTCCGGAAAAAGCCCACAAGCTTCTCCTGGAAACAGGAATCTGGGCTATCACCAAAAATCCTTACCCTACCCGTTACGGACTTTCCATGAACAGCGCAACTGAAGGGCTGGGTCTTCCGCCGGAAGAAGAGCGTCTTGAAGTTCCAGGTATTTCCTACGCCATAGACAGCCCCTGGTCCAACGACCCTGACGATGCAGTTGCCTTTGACGGTAAATACCTCTGGGTTCACATTGCAGACCCGGCCTGCTCAGTAATGCCGGATTCTTCCATCGATAAAGTTGCCAGAAACAAGGGAACAACCCTTTACCTTCCGGAAGGTGCTGTCCGCATGCTCTCAGAAACCTGTTTTGAAGACTACGCCCTGGGACTCAAAGAAAAATCCCGGGCCCTTTCCTTCAGACTTTTACTCAATCAGGATGGCGGAATAGAAGAATGCGAAGTTTTTAAAACTTTCGTAAATGTAAAAAGGCTCACTTACGAAAAAGCAAGCGAAATGCAGGACACCCCGGAGCTTAAAAGCCTCTTTGAAATCGCAAGAAGAAACACAGAAAGAAGAAAGAGAGCCGGCTCCGTAAACATAGAAATGCCGGAAGTCCATATATCAGTGGACAGCGAAACAAAAAAAGTTTCCATCACACCTGTAGTTCACTACCCTGCAGATTCCATGGTCTGCGAAATGATGCTTTTAGCAGGAGAAGGAGCAGCCCGCTTTGCCATGAATCACTCAATTCCTTTTCCATTTGTAACTCAGGAAGCCCCGGACCTTCCAAAAGAAGTAATGGGCGGGCTTGCAGGTCAGTTTAAACTCCTCAGAGGAATGAGAAAAAGAAGCGTAGGAATTACCCCTGGCGTTCATTCAGGACTGGGAATTGCAGGCTATTCCCAGGTAACCAGCCCCCTCCGCCGCTACAGTGATCTGGTTGCCCACCAGCAGCTGAGGGCTTATCTAGACGGACGAAAACTCATCGGGAAAGACGATATGCTTTTAAGAATCAGCCAGGGAGATGCAGCCAGTGTTGCCAGCCGAAAAGCCAGCCGCTTAAGCGAAACTCATTGGAAACTCATTTACCTTTTGCAGAACCCTGAATGGCAGGGAAAAGCCGTCTGCATAGACCACAAGGATGGAAATGCCCTTATGATGATAGAGGAACTGGCAATGCAGATTACCCTTAAAGGCCGGGAAGATATCGCTCTCAACCAGGAAGTTATTGTAAAGCCTTCAAAAATCGACATCGTAAGCCAGGAAAGCGATTTTCAGATAGTATAAAAAGCCCCTCCTGCTTTACGATTGAATAGAAAACGTGCGTCTGCCCAACATGAGGCTGTCTCACATAAGGCTGTCTCACGGTACTACCCCACAAACAAAAAAAAGACATAAAAAAAGGCCTCCTTCAAAAAAAAGGAAGCCTTTTTTTATTTACCCTTAAGGGCCTATTTTACCATTTCTTTTCAATTACATCGCAGATGTTTCTTTCATCTTCGTCCATTGAGAAGAATTTAGCTTTTTCCATGTTTGGAACAATATTGATTGTATCGCCAAGGCGGAATTCTGCATTTGCAGTTGTCTTAGCAATAACAGACTGACCTTTGTTAGAAACAAGGTAAAGGTGAGTTTCAGCACCAAGAGGTTCCTTGTTAGTAATCTTCATCTGCATATTGTCTTTTCCCTGTGGTTTTTCAACATACATAAGATCTTCAGGACGGATACCGAAGGAAACTTCTTTTCCAACAAAATCCTGTTCCTTAAGGCACTTAGCCTGTTCGTCAGTTGGCTGGATTTCGAAAGAACCTTCGTCACAAACGATTTTTCCACCGCGTTCCAGAACCTTTACAGTAAGGAAGTTCATTGGAGGAGTTCCGATGAAGCCTGCTACGAACTTGTTGATTGGGTTGTTGTAAAGATAGAGAGGAGCACCAATCTGCTGGATAAATCCGTCTTTCATTACAACGATTTTTGTACCAAGAGTCATAGCTTCTGTCTGGTCATGGGTAACGTAAATCATAGTCTTCTGCTGTGTATTGTGAAGGTTTGCGATTTCAGCACGCATAGTTACACGGAGCTTAGCATCGAGGTTTGAAAGAGGTTCGTCGAACAAGAATACTTTTGGTTCACGAACGATAGCTCGTCCTACAGCAACACGCTGTCTCTGACCGCCGGAAAGAGCCTTTGGCTTTCTTTCAAGATATGGAGTAAGACCAAGCTGTTCAGCAGCAGCTCTTACTTTATGGTCGATTTCAGCCTTGTCTACCTTGCGGAGTTTAAGACCGAATGCCATGTTATCATACACAGTCATATGAGGATAAAGAGCGTAGTTCTGGAATACCATTGCGATATCACGATCCTTTGGAGGAACGTCGTTCATCTCTTTACCATCGATGTAAAGTTTACCTTCTGAAATGTCTTCCAGACCGGCAATCATACGGAGAGTTGTTGATTTTCCGCATCCTGAAGGACCTACGAATACGCAGAATTCCTTGTCTTCAATTGTGATATTGGCATTTGTAACGGCCTGAACACCGCCATCATAAATTTTACCAATACCCTTAAGTTCTACCTTAGCCATTTTGGCCTCCTGAGTAATTTTAGGGCTCGTTAAAGCCACCCACTCTGGGTTATATTATTCTTTTATTGTACGGTGAAAATGTCTTCAAGTCAAATTTAAATTCGATGAAATTTAAAAAATCCCCATACTCCCTCTTCTTTTTTTGGGCGCAGGGCCTCCACCCACGGCCCTTCCGGGGCCCGCCTAAGGCTCGGTGCTCCGCTCCATGTCGCAAAGCTCCATTCCGCTCCCCACTGCAGGGGCTGGCTAATAAAAATATAAACTTTAAAATCTAAAATCGCCCTGCCCGCCTTAAAGCAAGCCTTGCAAAAAAACTCTCCTTATCAGCCAGCCCCGCACCCCTCCACGGCCGCGCGCAAAACTTTCTTCTATAATAATTCCACCTGAATAGATTTCTATGGCGTTTTTTTTACACAGAGTGTCTGCTCCATTGTTTATTTTATTTCTTTTCATTATAATTTTGGACTACATTTACTGGAGGTCTTAGATAATGAGTACAGAAGTTAGAGTAAGATATGCTCCTTCCCCAACAGGAATGCAGCACATCGGTGGAGTGCGCACTGCCCTTTTTAATTACCTTTTTGCTAGAAGCCAGGGAGGAAAATTTATTCTCCGACTGGAAGACACAGACCGCACACGCTACGACGAAAAATATGTTCAGAACCTTTACGACACAATGGCATGGCTTGGAATCGACTGGGATGAAGGCGGTTCTAAGGGTGGCGAATACGGTCCATATGTTCAGAGCGAACGCTTTGAGCTCTACAAAAAATATGCCTACGAACTTGTAGAAAAAGGAGAAGCCTACTACTGCTTCTGCGACTCAGAACGACTTGACCGCATCCGTAAAATTCAAACTGAAAACAAGATGGCTCCTGGCTACGACAGAAACTGCCGCCATCTTACTCCTGAAGAAGTAAAAGCTAACCTTGACGCAGGAAAACCATATGTAATCCGCCTTAAAGTTCCAATGGATGGAGAAACAAAATTCTCTGACCACCTTCTTGGTGACATCGTTTGGAAAAACGAAGATATTTCTCCGGATCCTGTTCTCTTAAAATCAGACGGCTTCCCAACCTATCACCTTGCAAACATTGTTGACGACCACTTTATGAAAATCAGCCATGTTATGAGGGCTCAGGAATGGATTCCTTCTACACCTCTTCACGTTCAGATGTACCGCGCTTTCGGCTGGGAGCACCCTGAATTCTGCCATCTTCCAATGGTAAACGGTTCAGACGGTAAAAAACTCTCAAAACGCCACGGTTCAACTTCTCTGAATGAATTCCGTGCCAGAGGTTACCTGCCACAGGCAATCGTAAACTATGTAGCCATGCTTGGCTGTTCTTACGAAGAAGGAAAAGAGTTCTATACTATGGAAGAACTTGCAAAAGCCTTTAAACTGGAACACTTAAACAAGGCTCCTGCCGTATTTGACTACAAAAAACTGGAATACTTTAACGCAAACTATATCCGCCAGCTTTCCACAGAAGAGCTCTACAAGTGGACTCTTCCATTCATCACAGGAACTGGAGACGCAACTCTGGAAATTAACCCTGAAAATCCACAGCCAAAACCAAATGTTGGACCAGAATTCTCAGGAGTTGCCCTTGGAGAGAACGGAAAACCATACTGCGTAGATAAATCAATGAACATGTCTTCTGAAGATGTTGAAAAAACACTTATGGGACTTATGCCTCTCATTCAGGAACGCTTAAAGTTCCTTACAGAAGCTGCAGAAATGGTTCACTTTATGTTCACTGAACCTGCAGTTCCACCTGCAGAGCAGATTATTCCTAAAAAACTTGATCTTGCAAAAACAAAAGAAGTTCTTGAAGAAGCAAAAGACTTCGTAAAAGAATGCTTCAAACTTGACCACGAGGGAGCAGAAAACCTGGCAAAGGCAAAAGCCGAAAAACTGGGAATCAAACTTGGTGACTTTATGATGCCAATCCGAATGGCAGTAACAGGAAGCCGGGTTTCGCCACCTCTTATCGGCTCAATCCTTGTTCTTGGAGAAGAAAAATCCATAGCAAGAATTGAAAAAACTCTTGCAGCCCTGTAAAAAGCTTAAATCTATAAAAAGCCCTGAAAAAGGCAAAAGAATACACCGGAAAGTCCCCTGTTTCGACCTTCCGGTGTTTTTTTACCGTAGCACGCAGACCTTAACACTTTTTTTTGCACAGTTTATTTATAATGCGTTTGCCCAATGCTCCTTATCCCCCTTTGTTGAATGATTTTTTCGAATATGGTATATTCATATAGTAAAAACGCATTTTTATGCATTTTCTACGCACATATCACTTAATTCTGCTTGTTTTGCAGAAAGGAATTTTACAATGAATGTAGTTGTTATGGGTGCCCAGTGGGGCGATGAAGGAAAGGGTAAAATCGTTGACTATCTTGCTCAGGATGCAAAATATGTATGCCGCTTTGCAGGCGGAGCCAACGCAGGTCACACAATCGTAGTTGACGGAAAAAAATATGCGCTTCATCAGGTACCATCAGGAATTCTCTATCCAAACAAAACTGTTTTCTTAGGTTCAGGAATGGTTATTGATCCTGAAGCCCTTTTTAACGAGCTTAAAATGCTCAGCGACAGCGGAATCAACTGGGAAGGACGTGTATTTATTTCTGACAGAGCACACATCACTCTTCCTGGCTACAGAGAACTGGATAAAAAACGTGACGCTGCAAGAAAACGCCCAATCGGAACAACCGGCCGGGGAATCGGAACAACATATTCACAGAAATCAGAAAGAGACGGTATCCGCCTTGCTGACCTTGACTGGGATGAAAAATGGAACGATCTTGAAGACGAAGACAAAAAGTTCCTTGAACAGTACAAGGAAAAACTCATCAGCATGAGAGTTGATATTGCTGCAAAAATGTACGAAATTCGAAAAGAAAATGTTCTTTTTGAAGGTGCCCAGGGAGCTATGCTGGACATTGACTCAGGAACTTATCCATACGTTTCTTCAGGTGCTTCCGGAAGTTACGGTGCTGCCAGCGGTTCCGGAATCGGACCAAAAGCTCTGGACAAAATCTACGGTGTTTTCAAAGCATACGAAACACGAGTAGGAAACGGTCCTATGCCAACTGAATTTAACGCAGAAAGCGAAGGCGAACTCTGCGACTATGTTAGAAACACAGGAAACGAATTCGGTGTAACAACAGGTCGTGCCCGCCGCTGCGGTTACCTTGACCTGGTAGCCCTGCGCTATGCCTGCCACGTAAACTCAATTGACTCTCTGGTACTTACACACCTTGATGTTTACGATGAAATGGACGAAATTGAAGCCTGCGTAGCTTACGACATCGACGGACAGATTGTAACAGACTTCCCTGCAAGCATTCCTGCATTGAACAAGGCTAAACCTGTTCTTCAGAAATTCAAGGGCTGGAAATCTTCTATCAAAGAACTTTCAAAATACAGCCAGCTTCCAAAACAGGCAAAGGCTTATGTAGACTTTATTGAAGACTACACAGGAACAAAAGTAGGAATCGTATCCGTTGGACCAGACAGAAACCAGACTTTCAACAGAGAAAAAATCTGGAAATAGATTTTTTTATAAACTTAAGTTCGAGTTTTTGAATATAAATATAAATTGGCGTAAGTGGGGTTCCTGTTTGAAAAACATTCAGCCACCGCGAAGCGGTACTGCCGTTTTTCAAACAGGGTTCCCGCTGAGAGCCAATTTTTGAGTTGAAATCATTATACTCGGAATTAAAGCTAAAAATAATACTGGACATGCAGGCTGCGGACAAGATGCTTGACCCAGACTCGAAGAAATCCAAGAAAAATAAATTATTCAAGAGGTTTTTTATGACACTTTCAAGCAATTACGCATGCAATGCACTGTTCACAGACTTTTACGAACTTACAATGGCTCAGGGCTACTGGAAAGAAAAAATGAACCAGACTGTTGTCTTTGACATGTTCTTCCGCAGAAACCCTTTTAACGGAGGCTTTTCTGTTCTTGCAGGAAACGAAACTCTTTTAGACGCCATCACTCAGTTTAAATTTAATGAAGACGATATTGAATTCTTAAGAAGTCAGAAAATTTTTGAAGAAGGTTTTCTGGAATATCTTAAGGACTGGCATTTTACAGGCGACCTTTACACAATGGATGAAGGTTCTGTAATTTTCCCTCAGGAACCACTGGTTCGAATCCACGCAAATCTGATTGAAGCCCAGATTCTGGAAGGCCTTGTTTTGAACATTGTAAACTTCCAGAGCCTGATTGCAACAAAAACAGCCCGGGTTTACCTGGCTTCAAAAGGCGCTCCAATCATGGAATTTGGTCTTCGCAGAGCTCAGGGACCTGACGGAGCAATGGGGGCAACAAGAGCCGCATTTATCGGTGGAGCAGCAGGAACCAGCAACACTCTGGCTGCAAAACTCTACGGAATTCCTGCAATGGGAACAATGGCTCATTCCTGGATAATGAGTCACTCTTCGGAACTTGAAGCTTTCCGGGAATACGCAAAAATCTATCCACAGAACGCAGTATTCCTTATCGATACATACGACACACTTAAAAGCGGAATTAAAAACGCAATCATTGCCGGTGGTGAACTTGTAGAAAAAGGCTACAACTTTGGTGTGCGCCTGGACTCTGGTGATATTTCTTACCTTACAAGAGAAGTAAGAAAAGAACTGGATAAGGCAGGCTTCCCTCAGGCAAAAATCAGCGTTTCCAACGAACTTACAGAAGAAATTATTTCTGCACTTGTTGCAAACGGTGCTCCAATCAACAGCTGGGGTGTTGGAACCCACATGGTAACCGGAGGAAACGAATCCAGCTTTACAGGCGTTTACAAGCTTTCAGCCCGCCACGACAAGGAAATGGACAAAATGGTTCCTGCAATGAAGTTCAGCGACAATCCTGCAAAGACAACAAACCCTGGAATCAAAAACGTTTTCCGCCTTTACGACGAAAACGGCATGGCTCAGGCAGATATCCTCGCCCTGGAAGATGAAGAAGTTCTTTCAGGAAAAGAATACCGCTTCTACCATCCAATGGTAGACTACCGCCAGTTTACATACACTGCAAGCAAGGTTGAACCCCTTTTGAAACTCAGACTCAAGGAAGGAGAAAGAACTTCCCCTCGCCTGCCTGAAGCAGAACAGCTTCGCCTTGCCCGGGAAAACATGCTTCGCCAGCTTTCAAGCCTGGATGAAAGCTACAAGAGAATTTTAAACCCTCACATCTACAAGGTTTCCCTCACAGAAAACCTTAAAGAACTGAAAGCAGACTTTATTAAAAAGAACATAAAATAAAAACATTTGCCCCTAAAAATATTAAAAAAGGGGAAACCTTATCTGGAGATAAATATTATGTCAAAGTATCCTTTTGAAACCATTGAACCAAAATGGCAGAAATTCTGGGACGAAAACAAGACATTCAAGGCAAGCGAGGACGAATTCTATCCTCCTGAAAAACGCATGTACGTTCTTGATATGTTCCCATACCCAAGTGCAGCAGGTCTTCATGTAGGCCACCCTGAAGGTTATACAGCAACAGATATCTACTGCCGCTACCTTCGCATGAACGGTTACAATGTACTTCATCCGATGGGATACGATGCCTTTGGTCTTCCTGCAGAAAACTACGCAATCAAGACCGGAACTCATCCAAAAATAACTACAAACGCAAATATCCAGCACTTTACCCAGCAGATTAAGTCTTTAGGCTTCTCTTACGACTGGGATCGCTGCGTTTCTACCTGTGAGCCGGACTACTACAAATGGACACAGTGGATTTTCCTTCAGCTTTACAAAAAAGGTCTTGCATACGAAGCACAGACTCCAATCAACTGGTGTCC
>JAILKG010000118.1 GCA_024693915.1 Treponema sp. | reverse complement strand
CAACTTCACTCCATGACCAACCACAGTTAATTGATTGGTCATTATTTCCGAATGCTGTACCTGTTCTAAATCCGTTAGTTTCATTCTGAGCATTTACCGTATATGTAATTTTATAAAGTCCGTAACCTTCTTTTGGAGTTACCATCCAGACTACTGCACCCTGCTTCCAATATTCTGTAGATTTATAGGTACCTTTTAATGTTACCACTGCTTCAGAAAGACCTTCATTTTCCCGTGTGAATACTTCAATATCCTTATAATCTTTTTCAGACCAGACATTTGCTTTTACTTCCCGGGCATCTTCTTCGCTTTCTTCCTGAATGCGGATGTTTTTTACAGATACAGTAACTGCAGACTTTGTTGTATCAACCGGAATTTCAAGTGAAAGTCTTGAAAAACCTTCATCATAAATTCCTGTTTCTGCATTTTTTGTTTCCCATTTTCCACCTGTTGTAGTTTTTACTCTCTGATTTCCTTCACAGAACCAGGTTCTGGTCTTTGTTAATAAGGTTGCATCAACATCAGTCATTACATCATAAAAAACATTGTAGCTTTTTCCAGGTTTTCCCTCAAAATCAATTTGAGCAACCATCCAGGTTCCCCAGCCGACAGTATCTTCTTTTTCCTTTGTGTATGTATAAACACCGTCAACTGCTTCTAATAGTTCGCCTTCTTCGTCTCCATCATGCCAAAGATAAAAAGCCGCTTCAAAAGACTCACTATTCTTCTTTATCTCTGTGTTTTCAACCTCTACCGTGCTGTATTCAATTTTGATTTCAGAATTTTCTTCTGCTTCAACCTTTGTTTTTTCACTTTCTGTGCACAGGTTTTCGATAGAAGTTTTTCCAGAAAGCGTTACAGTTTCAACAGTTTTAGAAACATTTACGGATTCAATCTTTGATTCTTCAGAATCTGAATTGATTAAACAAGATTCTTCCTTGATAACAAGGCTTGCTAAAGAACTTGAACCTTCCAGAGAAACAGTAACAGCAGGAGCATTTACATCAACCGTTGTAATTACAGAACTGGTAACAGTAAGAGTACTCTCAGATTTAATATCAACACTCTTTACATCAGAATTTTCTACTGTAACAGTACTTGGGGCGTTTACTTTTAAGGAACACCCTTTCGTATTGTCTAAAATCAAAGTTTTTAAGGTTGATACAGCTCTTGATGCCACTTTATCCGCAGCAGAGTTTGTCTGCTTCTCCTCTTCGACCTTCAAAGTAACACCCTTTAAGGTACCATTTTTAATCGTAAGGCTCTTTGTAATAGAATATTCAGTTTTATCCAGAACAATTTCATCGGTTCCAAAGTCGATTATATCGCCGTCTTTTGCATTTAAAAGCTTTGCGGTAAAAGTGTTTTGCGGAATTGTTGGTGTATCAGGTGTCGTCGGATTATCCGGCGTTGTTGGTGTATCCGGCTTCACTTCCGAAGTTGGTTCCGTACTCGCATCATTTGTTCCGTTGTCACAAGCCGTAAAAAACAGGCTAAGTGCCAAAAGCGATGAAATTATCGCAAAAATACATGGTTTCTTAGGCAAAAAATTCATAAAATAAAACCTCCACCTCAACTTTTTCAACAATTTGCAGGAGATTTTACTTTAAACTAAAGTGACAATGTGCTTTCAGCCATGTTTACATTAGAAGTTACTCGTTTGATGTATCATTGTTCCAGGGCATAGATTTTGTCGTCTTCCTTGCAACAACTTTTTATATATTCAGAATTATAAGTGCGATATTATATTCTGTAAAGCATAATTATATCTTTTAGAGAATTTAAAATATATTCTTTAGCGTATTATTATTCCAATATGACTAATGAAGAAGAACTCAAGTTTGTTGTAACATCTATAAAAAGAATCAGAAAAGCAAAAAAAATGTCGCAGCTTGATGTTTCGGTCAAAGCAAACATTTCTCAGAGTTTTCTTGCAAATGTCGAAAACGGTAAAAAAGAACCCTCCGCAATGACTCTAATTCGAATTGCCCGGGCTATTGAGTGCAGTCCAAGAGATTTTTTTCCTGAATCTGAATTTGACGTCTCTCAGATCGAAAGAAAAAATGTGAAAAACGAAATAATTCAACTGTTAGAAAGGTTATAATTTTGTTGGCGCCACTTAAAAATGCAACTTCACGCATTTGCTCATTTTCTTATTCAACACAATATTCGTAAAATCGTACATAACGCCCAAAAAAAAACGCCCGAAAACCTCAGCTTTCGGGCGCTCTTGTTTATAAAGCCAGTATAAAAACTTACTTAGTCATAAGCATTGTTTTTGAATCCAGCTTAACTGCAACTGGTTCAATTTTTTTGCCATCAGCTTTGAGGATTGTAAGGTCTACATTGCTTCCATTAGAAGCCAGGTGACCTATTGTTGCAAAGAATGGTTCAAGCTCTTTTGGAAGAGTTGTTGCAAGCTCTGCACTTTCGTTTGTTTCGCTGAACCATGCAGTGATTTTTTCTGCTTTTACATAGTCAGCAACAGCCTTGATGTCGTCTGCAGAGAACTTTGTAAGGTCTGCTCCATCGATTATAAGGGCAGAAACGTTGATTCCTCCGTCTTTAAGAGCCTTAATTGTGCTTACAACCTTTGGAAGGCTGAAAGTTTCCTGATTGAAGTTTAAGATTGTTCTGTCGCGAACGATTGAGTTGTTCAAATCTGTTGTATCGCCAAGATTTTTCTTTTTTGTGATTTCTGCAAGCACATTTTCGTACCAGGAAATAACATTTGAAGAGTGCTGATCAAAAGAAACGTGAACAAGCTGTTTATCGTGAATCAGTGCATCGATTCCAAACTGCACTAGGACTGAAGTCTTTCCTAAACCTTTTTTTGCTGTAATAAGCCCAAGTTGACCATCCTTCAAACCGCCTTCTGCAGCGTTGTCAAAAAATCTAACTGGACTGTAATTGATAAGATCCTGTTTTACCATAATAATCCTCCTGAGGTACAAATACTAAGACACTTTAAAACTAAAAAGTGGACTAATATAATAATAAATCTCTTTTGGCTAAAAGTCCAATTTAATTTTGAGGGATTTGCTCGTAGAGAAGGAAGAGGAGGGTATGCAGGGTTTGTATGGCGAGACTGGTGAGGCACGAGTGATTTGTTCTATGATTATTTTATTTGACGCATGACTTCTTCCCCTTTACAATTGATACTATGGAAAATAATATTAAAAAAATAAGTGTATATGGGGATTCAATTTTAAAAGGCGCCGTTACCGGCATGGATTCCGGTCATCTTTTTGATATCATTGATGACAATTCTCTTGCTCTGGCCAGGGATGCTTTGGGTTTTGAACTGAATAATCAGAGTGTGTTTGGAAATATTGTTACAAAAGGCGTGCGAAAACTTATGCGGGATATCGAAAAAGGCGCCGTTGGTGACATAGCAATTCTGGAATCTGGAGGAAACGACTGCGATTACGACTGGTCAATTGTTTGTGCGGATCCGGAAAAGGCACATGAACCAAGGGTGCCCCTTTCTTCCTTCCTTGAAATTTTTGAAAATATGATAAATACCTGCCGGCAGAACAAAATTACACCGGTTATGATGACTATGCCGGCTCTCGTTCAGGACAGATGGTACGAGCATATTTGTTCAAGCTACGATAAGGCAGCGGTAGAAAAGTTCACCGGCGGTCAGGCTGATGTGCTTTATCACAATCACGAAATTTATAATATTCACCTTACAAAGCTTGCAAACCGTTTGAATGTTCAGCTGGTGGATATGCGGCTGGAATTGCTTTCTTCTCCTGACTGGCGGAATTTAATGTGCATGGATGGAATTCATCCAAATCAGAAAGGTTACCATTTTATGGCTGAAGTCTGGAAAAGGGAAATTCCAAAATTGAAAAAAGAATTTTAAAAAATGAAATAAAAATGAATCAGAATAAAAGCGAGGTTTTATGAAAAAGTTTTGTGTTTTAATTATTTTTTCACTACTGACGATTTTTCCTTCTAGTCTTTTTGCGGCCACAAAAAGCGCTGCAAAAACAACTGTGATGTATGTAGCAGTTCAGAATGCCGCTTTTAAGGAAAAAAAAGCCTTCTTTTCATCAACAGTTGCAGAACTTTCCTACGGACAGTCTGTAAAAGTTGTGAATACCAGCGGAAAATGGGCAGAAGCACTTCTGACTGACAGTAACAAGAAGGGCTGGATTGCTTTAAGCAGCCTGACAAAAAAGAAAATAAAAAAATCAGACTTTAAAGCTTCTACAGATGAACTTGCCCTTGCGGGAAAAGGTTTTTCTGCAGAGGTTGAAAAAAATTACCGGAAAACTTCTTCGGCTGATTATGTGGCGGTGGATAGAATTGAATCTCTGAAAGTTTCTGATAGTGAACTTTTGAAATTCATTGATGGCGGAAACTTGAACGGAGGTTCAAAATGATAAAGAAAAAGTTTCTTTTATTAAATAATAAGCATATTTGTAATACAAAGAATAAAAAGATCAGGAGAATGAGGACGTTTTTTGCCCTTGCTTTATGCTCTTCCCTTTCACTGGCAATTTTTTCTTCCTGTACAACGCTGGCTTCTGTTACTTCTGCCGCTGCAACAATAGCGGGCGATACTGGTCTTATAAATAAAAATGTTGCTTCATCAATTTCAGCCTCTTCTGAAGCACTTGGAAAGGCCGCAGAGGCTATTACTCCTGATCAGGAATACTACATCGGCCGTGCTGTAGCGGGAAATATTATTGCTCGCTATGGTTACTCTTCGGAGCCCGCTCTAGAAAAATACCTGAACCTGATTTGCCAGACCCTTGTTATCAATTCTGAGGTAACTGCCTCTTTTAATGGATATCATGTGGGGATATTAAAGTCCGGCGAAGTAAATGCTTTTGCTACTTCTGGCGGCCACATTCTTGTTACCCGCGGGCTCCTCACCCGGGTTTCCTCTGAGGATCAGATTGCAGCTGTTCTGGCTCACGAAATTTCTCATATTCAGTTAAAGCACAGCATTGGCGCCATAAAATCAAGCCGGGCCACAAATGCAATTTTGCAAACAGCAGGGGCCGCGGCAGTTGTTTATACAGATGGTGACAGAAGAACAACGGAGCTTGTGGGTGCTCTGGATGACACAGTTGGGGATATTATTTCAAAACTGGTAGACTCTGGTTTTTCGAAAAGCCAGGAATTTGCCGCCGACAAAAATGCCCTTAACCTGCTTTCTGCAGCGGGGTACGATC
The DNA here is from genome assembly GCA_024693915.1 of Treponema sp. Classification (GTDB taxonomy): domain Bacteria; phylum Spirochaetota; class Spirochaetia; order Treponematales; family Treponemataceae; genus Treponema_D. The sequence goes on along the minus strand of JAILKG010000118.1, from coordinate 14,084 downwards.
CAAAAGCCATGGACAGTATGCTTAAAATGCTGAAATCCGCCAGTGCTGGAAAAACAAAAAAAGGTCTGGCAAAAACACATCCAAAACCAGAAGCCCGCATGAAAAAACTTTCAAAGCTTTATTCAAAATATCCTGTCTGCAAAAGCCAGAATGCAAGAAAGGAAAGATTTTCTGAAAACAGGATGAAATAGTATGAGTTCAAAAGTTAAATATATTGTTCGCTATGCAGTTATTTCTCTTTCTGTCTTTCTGGCAGGAATGATTTTAAATTTCTGCGGAGTTTTTACCTTTCTGGAAAATAAAACCTACGATAAGAGAATACAGTCCACAACGCCTTTTACAAAGCCAAATGATGACATTTTTGTAATCGGAATCGACCAGGATAGCATTAACAAGGCCCTGGCTGATTTTAACTGGGGCTGGCCGTGGCCTCGTTCTGCTTATGCTGAAATTGTGGATTTTATGAGGGAAGGAAAGGCTTCCAGCGTGACTTTCGATGTTTTTTACACGGAACCTTCTGTATATGGGCCGGAAGACGATGAAATATTTGCAAAATCATGTGAAAATTATGGTCGTGTAATTCATACCATGTTTGTTTCCGATGATAATAAGCCGCTTTTTCCTGTTGAGGGTATAAAAAATGCCAGTGCTCTGCTGGGAAACATTACCAGCGCCAAAGATTCCGACGATGTTATTCGCCGTGCCCGCCTTTCTTTTACTCTAGATGGAAAAGAGTATCCTGCTCTTGGAATTGCACCCTTGCTTCTGGATGCAGATCAGAGCCTTTCCGACCATGATTTTTTTGATGAATCTGGTGACCAGATTATTTCTGATGATGATAGCGCTGATTCAGTTGAGAAAAAAGTTTCACCTGCTTCCGCAGAAGAAATGCTGTCCTATTTTAAGAATCAACTGCCGGTTTCAAAAGACGGTACAGTTCTTTTGCGTTACAAGGGAGACATCAGCCGCTACTATCCTTACAGTGCCTATGAAATTATAAAAAGCTGGCGTTTGTACAAAGAAGGAAAAGAAAGTGAACTTCTTCCTTCTGATTTTGAGGGAGCATCAGTTTTCTTTATTTTTTATGCACCAGGATTGTACGATATCTGTTCCACTCCGGTTTCTCAGATTTATCCTGGAGCGGGTGTGCATGTAACTATGCTGGATAACATTCTTTCCGGTGATTTTATAAGAATGCCGCCTGTCTGGTTTATGATTATCTACGCCCTTGTGTGGACAATTATTTCTTCTTTTTCAGTTTATTATGCAGAAAATGGAAGCCAGCGTCTTAAAAATGTAAAGATAATTACTTTTTTCACAATCGGAATTCTTCTTATTCTGGGAATTGCCTGGGGCGTTTTCCTTTTAAATATTACAATTCAGATTATTACTCCTCTTTTCTGTTTTGTAATTTCTTTCTTTGTTACGATTTTTGTAAATTACACTTCAGAGGGAAAGCAGCGCCGCTTTATAAAATCGGCTTTCAGCCAGTATTTGAGCCCTTCTGTAATCGACAGACTTATTCAGCATCCAGAAAAGCTTAGATTGGGTGGAGAAAAAAGGCGGATTTCAATTTTCTTTTCTGACATTCAAGGCTTTACATCCATTTCTGAAAAATTGAATCCAAGTCAGCTTACAGATCTTTTGAACCACTACCTGACTGAAATGACAAATATTATTCTTGCTTCAGGTGGAACAATCGACAAATACGAAGGTGATGCAATTATTGCTTTCTGGAATGCTCCTACGGAAATTCCATCCCATGCCGAATGCGCACTGATGGCCGCTCTTAGTTGTCAGAAAAAGCTGGAAGAGTTGAGTAATGAATTTACTCAGAAAGTGGGACGTCCTCTCTGGACTCGTATTGGAATTAATACTGGAGAGGCGGTTGTAGGAAACATGGGTTCAGACCAGCGTTTTGACTACACAATGTTCGGTGATTCAGTTAATCTGGCTTCCCGTCTTGAAAGCATGAATAAACAGTTTGGTACTTATACAATGTGTTCTGAAAACACCAAAAATGAAGTTGATGATTCCGGAAACCGCTACAGATGGAGGGAACTGGGCCGGGTTCAGGTTATTGGAAAAAAGAACGCTGTAACTGTTTACGAACCTTATCTGGAGCAGAGTTATCGCAAAAAAGAATCAGTACTCAAATTTTTTGAAATGGGTCTTAAGCGCTTTTATGAAGGCAATTTCAATGAGGCTATTGTATTTTTCTCTAAAATTGAAAGATTCGATATGCCAGCCAGAAAGTATATCGAAAGGTGCAAAAAACTTATCAAGAATCCTCCTGAGAATTGGAATGGGGTTTGGGTGGCAGATACAAAGTAGCGGAGACAAAATAGCCGGGACAAAATAATTGTTTGAGGGGCGCAACAGCTTATTAGCTTTAGCGTTTTCTGCAAGTGCAGATACGTGGAAAACTTTTTCTTTTGCGCAGATGGAAATTGGGGCTATTTTCTTTGCCGTAAAAAAAATCCCGGGAACTTTACGCTTTATTTTTTTCTTTAAGGCGTAATCCCGGGATTTTTATTTGTCTGTTATTTCTTTGTCATGTTCTGCAAGGCCTTTCTGCTGACGGAAAGTACAAAAAAGCTTAAAAACTAGAGTTCGTATTTTTCATCGTATTTTATTGTGGTTACATTAGGAAAGCCGTTCTTCTTAAGATGGTCTGTAAAGAAGGACTGGGCTTCCTTCTCTCCATGTACCAGGAAGATGTTTTTAAGGCGGCTGGTATCGATTTCCTTTAGCCAGGTGGTCATTTCTTCGTAATCAGCATGGGCGCTGAATGCGTTGATGGTCTGAACTTTTGCCTTTACCTGATACATATCGCCAAGGATTTTTACCTCCTGTTCTCCGTCTCTGATGCGGCGACCAAGAGTGTTTTCTGCCATGTAACCCACAATCAGGATGGTATTTCTTTCATTACCGATTTCATTTGCAAGGTGGTAAAGAACGCGGCCGGCTTCGCACATACCGTCGGCACTGATGATAATCATTGGCCCATCCATTTCGTTCAGGGCTTTTGACTCGTCAACGCTGGTTGTGTATTTTAGTGAAGAGAAACCGAATGGATTTTTGTGGTGTTTCAGGAATGCTTCGTTTACAGATTCGTCGTAACATTCCGGATGAACACGGAAAACGCTGGTTGCGTTGGCAGCCATAGGGGAGTCTACATAAATTGGCACTACAGGAATTTTCTTTTTGTCTGTAAGGAGGTGAAGGTAGAAGACCAGTTCCTGAACGCGTTCAATTGCAAAAGAAGGAATAATAATCTTTCCCTTTTTTGAGCAGGTGTCGCGCACAACTTTTTCAAGTTCCTTCATGGCAAATTCTTTGTTTTCATGCAGACGGTCGCCATAGGTGCTTTCCATAACAATATAGTCTGGGGCCGGCATTTCTGTTGCCGGCTTTCTGATGATAGGTTTTTCTTTTCGGCCTATGTCGCCTGTAAAAAGAATTCTTGTATCTTTGCCACCGTCGGTAACTGTTAAAAGGGCAAAGGCAGAACCAAGAATGTGTCCCGCATCAAAAAATTCAAGTTTTACATTTGGCCCCACGTACATTTCCCGGTTGTAGGAAAGGCTTACAATCTGGTTTGCGCACTTAACAACGTCTTCTTCATCAAAAATAGGCCGCCAGGTAAATTTCTCACCTTTTTTGTGGGCCTGTTTTCCAAGAAATTCTGCATCTCTTGCCTGAATACGGGCGCTGTCCATCATTACAAGATTTGCAATATCTCGAGTTGCCGGAGTTGCGTAAATGTTTCCGTTAAAACCTTTTTTTGTTAAAACCGGCAAAAGTCCACAGTGGTCGTAATGACCGTGAGTAAGGACAACGCTTTCCAGTTTATCCCCCTCAAACTCAAAATCCCTGTTTTTTTCGTCAGAAATTTTTCTGGAACCCTGAAAAGCTCCGCAGTCTATCATTATCTGCTTGCCGTTCACTTCCAGGATGTGTTTTGAACCGGTTACTTCTTCTGCTGCACCTAAAGAAAAAAGTGTGATACTCATACGCTGCTCCCAATTTAATCTTGCTGTAATAAAAAGTCGCTCATTGTGTTTTTGTCTCAGCAAAAAGTAAGCACTTTGCCCGCAGGCATCCACTTTGAACGACCTTACCAGATGTTTAAAAACAGTTTAAGTCGCTTTTTGCGAATTCTCAAGGAAAATATTTTTTTTCTGGGCGGTTGCCTCTACCTACAGGCCTTCCGTGGCTTGCTAACGCGCGGCGTCCTCGTCATTTCATTCCTGCGGTCGCTGGGCTTTCGCCTTCTTTTGCATAAAATATTATTTTCTTGCGACCAGATTTTACTTAAAAAATATTTCTGGTAAATTCAAAATGGCTTCAGCCCACCACTCCACGCCTGCGCAGTTACGGGCAGAACAATAAAAAATGTAAATCCAAAATTTTTACATAATTTTTTTCTGCTGCATAATTGGTAGCTGGACCTGATTTGCCATTAATCAAGTCTACATTCCTTTAGCCAGTAGATGCAGGCTCCTTCCCTTATTTCTGGATTTCCTGGCAAAAAGCATTTATTTTATCCAGGGAAGTTTCTATATTTTTTAGCGGATTTACATATGAATCCTTAAAAATAACGCTTCCACCTTTTTCAGTGGTCTTTTTTTCCATAATTGAAAGACATTTTTCTGCGTCTCCACCTGCGCTGGATGCAAAAAGATATATTTTTTTGCCAGAAAAATCGCTTTCTTCAAACAGGGTGTTCAAAGGGGCTGCTGGTTTTCCTGCCCACACAGGACAACCGATTACAATTTTTGAATATGATGATAAATCCGGTACTGGATTTTTTAATTCCGGTTTAAATCCCATGGAAGCATCTTTTCCTCCGTGGAAAAATTTCAAAAGACCTTTTTTAGGATATTCCTTTACAGTTTCCAGCCGGAAAATATCTGAAGAGCTTTTTTTAGCAACTTCCCTTGCAAGAAAATCTACATTACCTTCCAGTGAGTAATAAATAACCAGAGTGTCTGTCATAATGTCTCCGTAAAAATGTTAATTTGAAGTAAGGTAATTTTAACTCCAAAATCTATAATTCGAAAGCATTTTCTATGATGCGTTTTTGCCAGGGCAAAGGTATTTTGGATTCTACACATAAAAAAAAGAAAATTGGGAAAGCGTGCTGCGGACAAAAAAGACTCTGTTTGTGGTTGCCGCGTAAGCGGCATTTAATAGTTCCTCAGCCACAAACAGCGTCTAGCGCATTAATGCGCGGTTTTTGGACCGTAGCACGCAGACCGTAGCACTTTTTTTACGCAGATTAGTTAAAATGCCTTTGCCTTATACAATGCTTTTCTACCGTGGCAAAGGCAATTTAGATTATGTATCTCAAAAACTGGGAGCAGGTAAAGCCAAAAATTGGGACGCAGACGAAAATTAGGGACGGGACCCTGGGGGGAAGGTACCCTGATTTTCGTCGTCGCTGGGACCCGATTTTTGGCTTAATATGAAAATCAACATTTTTAATATAAAAAGTTAAAATGCCTTTGCCCTGGCCTTTCCGCCATTATTATTTGAAAATTTGGCATTTTTGCGGTATAATTAACGAATACAAAATCCTCTGCGCTTGTGTTATGAGAGTGTTTTGACTTTTAAGCAGGGGATTTTCCGGGGTTTTTTGTGTATTCACGACCATTGAATAAAATACCTGAAAAAATAGTTCATAATGGAAAAATACATTTTGGTTCATACCAGGGCGTAACCGATAGACTTGATATTCGTGGAGTTCGAGCGCCTTTTGCCGGTGTTCCAATCGGCAGACTTTTTTCCAATTTCAGGATTAAAAGTAAGATAATTTACTCATTTTGTTATGAAAAATATGCTGGAATAGTTGAGTTTTTTGATGATAAAGCTTTTGGGCTTGCAGAAGTTTCCTTGTGGAATAGGGAAACCAACCAGAAGTATTCCTACCATACTTTTATGGGCCCAAGAAAGCGCTTTGTTCCAACAAATACAAAAGAAGCAGCCTGTACAAGTTTTTCAAAAAGCCGCTATATAAAAATTTCCTGGAGTCGCAAGCATAAGCACGTAAAGCTTTCTTTTGTTGTAAAGGGCGACCGCTTCCGTCCGGCTTTCAAGGGAAAATTTTATTCTCCTTTTGATATTGAAAATTCTTCTGGCAGTGATTCAGATGGAGTTCTTTTTGTAAATCCAGCTCCAACAACCCAGCGCTGTAGTGCCACCTGGATTCTTCCTCTGGAAATTTTAGGTGGAGTGGGAACGGCTCCTCACAGAAAACAGATTACCTGCCTTCCAGAAGCAAAGGGACTGGGCCTTCTTTTGATAAATCGCACTTACCTGAAGGTTCATTCAACAAATGAGATTATGTTCGGACTTTTCCAGTCTGAGGACAAGAGAATTTCTTTTTCATTTTCAAATACCAATCAGGATTCTATTGATGATGATACATACAACAACAATGTTCTTTCTGTAAATGGCCAGATAACAGCAATGCCGCCGGTAAAGATTACTCATCCTTTTGGAATTAATGGGAAATGGGTAATTCAGGATACAGAGAACATGGTTGATTTAAGTTTTTTCCCGGTTACTGTTTCTTCACGAACAGTAAACATAATCGTAATGCGCAATATGGAAAAAACAATTTTTGGAAATTTCGAAGGAATTTTGATGTCCAAAGATGGTGAAAAAATAACTCTAAAAAATTGTCCTGGCATTGTAAAAAAGAGCATGCTCAGGCTGTAAACTAAAAAAATATTTCGGGGGATTGTGGAAGATGGATGACATTAGACCAAAACAGGCTGACTGGGCTCCAGGAACATTGGAAAAAACCCGGAAAGCAATCGGCAATATCGATGCTGCTGAAGCAATGAAAATGTCAAAAGTTTTAGGTGGAGAAGTAATGTACGAAAGAACTCAGAATTTTTCAGGAAACGGTAAAAAAGGAACAGGTAAAATTGTCCGCTCTCCTTCATCAGGTTCTGGCTCAGGTTCATCATCATCCGCTTCTTCTTCAAATTCTTCTGGATCAGATTCTTCCTCAGGCTCTTCTTTAAAGGGAAGAAAACACCAGGAAGAATTACCAGTAATTTCTCAGAAGCTTGCGGCTCAGATTGATAAACTTATGATGGCGCCAGAATTTGGAATCAAGCCAAATTACGGTTTTTTTAACTTTATTAAGTATTTTCAGAATAACGGTCACGAACAGCTGGTTACGGAGTTTGTAGTTTATACCATGAAGATGCATATTGAAAATCTTCAGGGCTTTATCACCGTTATTAAAACTATGATTCAGATGGCTCCTGCCAGTTACAAGGCAAAAATCGCAAACGGAACAGAAGTAAAATTTAAGTTTTTGCGAATGGTTGCCGGCTGGACAATGCAGAGTATAAAGTTAGCTCATGTTGATCTTCAGAATTTGCCTCAGCCTTATGTTACTGCAGATTTGATTCCATATACGCGTGCTGTTTATCGTCTTTTGATTCAGGTTTATTACTACGGTGAAACAAAAATTCCTCATCTTATAAAGGAAATTTTTGCTGATATGTCTGCATATCCTGATTCACCAAAGGAAAAAATTTCCGGCCTTGCAAAAGAGGCAATTACCCAGTGGCTTTACATTCAGAATGAGATTATCAGAAAAATGTATCCTCTTTTGATGAGAATGTGTTCCAACACCTACGAAGAATACCCTGCATTTTTTAAGGCAAAAGTCGCTGACATCTTAAAATTCTGCGGACTTCACAAATACGACCTGCTTCTTCAGGAAAAGCCACAGCCTGCTGAAGAAGAGAAAAAAGAGGAAGAAAAAAAGCCTGCTGCAGTCACAAAAGGTGTAAAGGACGGTCTTGTAAACAGTGGCCTTTCAATTTTGAACAATTTTTTCCCTCAGGCTGGTTTTGACAAGCTTGAAACTCATCCGGATATGTATCCTTATTTCCAGCCACTTTATAAGTTTGCTGATGGTTTTAACTGCCTGAGTCCGGAAAATCCCCTGCAGGTTACAATTGTTCTTTTGCGCATTATTGAAGATTTGCTGAGAGGATGCCGAAACATCAAGTTTAAAAAGACCAGCGAAGAAGAAAAGAAGGGCGCTGATTCAATTTCTCAGGTTATGGACGACTGGATTAACTACAGGGAAGATATTTTTGAACATCTTTACTGCGAGCCTCTGACAAATCTTGTTAATCAGGTTTATTCTCAGGCAGATTTTGAAAATACTCAGTTCGGAAAAAAACTTCTTTCTTCTCTTTTGTGGCAGACCGCCTTGCATTATCTTCCTAACTTTAAGTTTGAAAAACTTTTGCTGGAACGCCCTACGGATGAAGCAAAAGTTAGACCTCTTTTCCACAGAACAGATTTTGCCCGCCAGTATCTGACAAAGGTTGTTACTCAGTGTGACCATCTTGCCGCTGCAAAAGGCGATGTTTCTTATCTGGAAAATCCTTGGGAACACTACAAGTTTGATATTCCAAACGAAGTTTCTAAGCGCCTGGATGTAGTGCTTGGTGCTCAGAACAAAACTGCTTCTACAACTGCTACAAACGCTAATCTTTTGAAATATACTCTCTGCGTTATCAGTGTTCTGGACTGGTGGATTAATAACCATGACAGCCCTGCTTATTCAACTTCGCCTATGCACATTTACAGAATAAATCCTGATGATGGTAAGCCACAGTTTTCTGTAGATGAAAGACACGACCAGAACAAGCTTTTTGCGGATCAGATTCGAGCCGCATATCAGAAGGGCTGATTTATTCTTTTTGGAGGGGAAAGATGAAAAAGGAACTGCAGTCTGCACAGAATGTTGTGCAAAATGTTTGTAAAGTAAAGAAAAACGAAAGAGTTTTGATTATTGCAAATCCTGGAACCGCTGCAATCGCTCAGGATTTGTATGCTGCTTCCATGGATCTTGGGGCAAAAACAGTTTTGATTTATCAAAGCGTAAAAACTTCTTTTGATAATGCTGAGCCAGAAGTTCTTGCGGCTATAAAAACCAATCCGGATGTTTGTTTTTCTATTTCAGAAAACAAACTGGGAAAAGATCCTGAATCAAGTGCTCGTCCCTTGATTGCGGAGGACGGTCAGAAATACAATCACATTTTTGATTACCTTCTGGAAGGTAAAAAGACAATGAGAGCTGTGTGGACGCCTGGAATTACCCAGGATATGTTCGACAGAACGGTAAATATCGATTACGACGAACTGAAAAAACGCTGTAAGCGTCTTGGTGACCTTTTTAAGAATGTGGTGAGCGTTACTGTAACTGCTCCCGGCGGTACAAATATTTCAGTTCCAGTAAAAGGCCGGCCTCTTATGTATGACGATGGTGATTTTTCTAAGCCCGGAAACGGAGGAAATATTCCGGCCGGTGAAGTATTTATTAGCCCGCTTGTGGGGCAGGGAGAAGGAATCGGTTGTCAGGGAACAATTGTATTTGACGGATCAATGACTTTTTCTGATGGGGACGCAATGCTGGAAACTCCAATTACCTGCAAGGTTCAGGATGGCTATGTTACGGAAATTACAGGTGCTGCAGAAGCCCGTCGTCTTTTAAAAACCATAACTGAAGCAGAATTGCGTTCTTTTGTAAACGAAAAAGAAGGAAAACTGCCGGCAGGAATGGGGACTGTTTATAAAAAGAATGCCAGAAATATCGGTGAACTTGGTATTGGTTTGAATCCGGCGGCAGGAATCACAGGAAATATGCTGGAAGACGAAAAAGCTTTTACTACCTGTCATTTTGCCATTGGTGAAAACTACGATAACGATGCACCCAGCCTTATTCACCTGGACGGAATTGTGCGAAATCCAACAATTTCTCTTTTATATGAAGATGGCACAATGAATACAATTATGGATAAGGGTACGCTGACTATTTAATATTTCTGGCTCTTTGCCATCATAAAAGAAAAAGCTGGCTTAATAAGAGGGTAGAATTGCCTGAAAATAAGCCAGCTTTTTTTTATTCATATGCCTATGTAAAAGGACGAAACTGCGCCGAAAAAGTTTTTTAGCTTCCGATACTTCCTTTTGTACTTGGAACGGCGCCATTTCTTCTTGGGTCAATTTCTACGGCTGCCCGGATTGCTCTGGATGCTGCCTTAAAGAGACCTTCCATTTTATGGTGGTCGCTTCTTCCTCTGATTGTATCAAGATGAAGGTTGCACTGGGCGCTGTTTACAAAGGCCTGCCAGAAATCTTCAAAGCAGTCGGTTTGAAAACTGGATTCCTTGCCGTTCTGTCCAATTGAAACAAGGGGAATTCCTGTTAGATTTGCGTTACAAACAAGGTATGGTCGGCCACCAAAATCAACTGCTGCCTGAAGAAGGGCTTCATCCATTGGATAAAGGAAACTTCCTGTGCGGTAAATTCCTGCGCAATCTCCCAATGCTTTTGCAAAGCAAAGCCCCAAAACAATTCCTGTGTCTTCAATCAGGTGGTGCTGGTCAACTTCCAGATCCCCTTCAATGCTTCCACTCAGGTCAAAAAGTCCGTGTTTGCAGAAACTTTTGAGCATATGGTCAAAAAAGCCGATTGGATTTTTAACATCGCATTTCCCGCTTCCGTCCAGATTGAGGGTAAGGGAAATATTTGTTTCGCCGGTTTTTCTTTCTACACTTGCCTGTCTCATTTTTTCCGCCTTAAGTTTTCGCTTTTTTTACAGCATTACCTTTCTGAGTTCGTACTCAAGAATATCGGTTGCACCCAGACTCTGAAGTTTTGGAAGAAGAGTTGGTACTTCGCTCTTTTTTACAGCGATTTTTACTGCATAACCGTCATCTCCAAAGAGAGGTGAAACTGTAGGGCTCTTCATGCTAGGAATTCCTTTGATTAAGGAGTCAAAGTTTGCTTTTGAAACATTCATTTCAAGCATTACGCGGCTGCGAGCTGCAAGAACGGCTTCGAAAAGCATTTTAAGTTCCATTATCTTCTGTTTTTTTGCAGGATCTGCCATTGCGCTTTTAGAAGCGTACATTCTTGTTGAAGATTCCATCAGGGTGTCTACAATTTTAAGTCGGTTTGCCCTCAGGCTGGAACCGGTTGAAGTGTTGTCGATCAAAATCTGGGCAAGAGCTTCGTCATTATCCTGAACAAAGCCTTCGCTTGTTCCCCAGGTGCGGAAAATTGTTCCATCGATTTTTTTTGATTCAACCCATTTTTTACTGAGAGAGTTGTACTCTGTTGCTATTGTAACTTTGCCTTTTAAAAGCTTTTCAAAATCCTTTGTTTCTGGAATTGCAGCTACGATGCGAACAGGGTCAAAGCCCAAATCCATAATTTCTACTACATCGTTTTCTACACCGTTTTCGTAAACCCAGTCTTTGCCTGAAAATCCTACATCAGCCTTATTCTGAGCCAGAAGAGCACTGGTAATCTGAGGTTTTACTACCTGAAAAGCTAAATCTTCCTGATTTGTAGTTGGAAAATAAGTTCTGTCCGGCAAATGGATGGAAATGCCTACATCGTTTAAAAGTTCATAAACAGACTCGTAAATGCGGCCTTTTGCTAAAAGAATTTTGAGTTTTTCCATGATTTGTGGACTCCTTTTTTGGTGATATTTAGGGATTTTTCCCTTTTAATTTTTTGTTATTATAATGGAAGAAGCCCTTTAAATTCAATTATTCTATAGAAAGAAAACATGAAAATTGCTTTGCTTGGAAAAATGAAGGCTTTATTTTATAATAAAAATTGATGAAAAAAAGATTACTTTTGATTCTGCTCTTTTTTTCCGCGGCAGAAGTTTTTTCTAAAAATTTACCGGAAGTTTCATTTTCTCTGGAACCTAAGGTCGGCCTTTCAAGTTTTTTTGGAAGCGACTATCTTTATACATATCTTTTTTATCCGGAAGGAAAGCTGAACAGCCGTTTGGACTGGAAATGCGATAAAATTTTAAAAACCGGTTTGGGTGCCAGGTTGAAAATTGGTTACTTTGTTTTTGAAAGTGCCTGGCTGGTGAACTTACCGCTGGAATGCGGAAAACTTTACGACAGCGACTGGTTTACGGAAGGAATGAAATCTTCCCTTTCTATTCACGATGTAAAAAACAAATTTGGTTACGATTTCCTTGGGGAAATTAAAGTAGATTTTCCCATTACAGATTATTTTTCATTTATTCCTGCTGTGTCTTTTTTTCAGATGCATTCAGAATTTGAAGGCCAGAAAGGCCTTGTCTGGAAGGGGACTCCAAAATTTACAGGTCTAGAAGACAATGTTCCCTGGAACAGCGAATATGCGGTAGAAAAAAAAGTTTATGGGATTGAGCTTTACAACCGGATTTCCATGTTTTTTGCCGGTTTTGACTTAGAGGGAAAGTCTGGAAATTTCAATTTTAATTTTAAAGCAAGAATTTCTCCTTTTTTGCACATTCAATCACTGGATCATCATCTTGGAAAAGATGGGGGCAACTATTTTGAAATGGAGCAGAAGAGCCGGGAAAATAAAGACAGGCTTTTTTTTGCTTACAATTTTGGAGGGGGAGCCGGATTTACCTTTAAGAATAAAAACAGCCTGAATGTGAAAATGGAAGCCCTGCTGGCTGAAAAATTATTTGATGAAGAAAGAGAAACTGCTTTTGAATTTTCCCGTTATGATTTTGAAATAAGTTATTCCATTAAAGTAAAATAAAAATTCAAGAAAGACTAGCTTTGGGAGAAAAGACCGGCTTGAACGAAAAAGTTTCGCCCGGGCGTGGAAGGGGGCCAGGGCGGAGCCCTGAGCCGTGGACGGAGCGAATAAAAGAGCGGGAGTAAACAATCAGAAGCTGAAAAAGGCAGGGTTGCGCAAGTTTTTTTGTTTTTTGGAGAATGGAGCGACGGCCACCGACCGTCAGGGTAGCCCTGGAAGGCCCGTTGGAAGAAAGACTGGCGCCCAGAAAAAAATGAGTTAAATACGGTGTAAAAAGTCTTTCAAAAAATGTGTAAAATTAATGTAAAATTTAAAATAAAAAATTTGTAACTTTATAAATAGAATGTTATTATATTAGTATCATATTTGAGAGTTTTCTTTAGGAGGAAATATTATGAAAATTAAATCAATTGTATGCGGTGCATTGTTGCTTGGATGTTTTATTGCAGTTCCATCATGTGCTACTTCTAAAGGTGCATCTAACCTGGATGAAAGAAAGGTTGTAGCTAACAAAACTGAAGAAGTTGTAGCAAAAGTTGATGGTGTAAAATCTGTTGATGCAGTTTACACAAAAGAAAAGAAACTCCGTATCTTTGTAGAAACTGCTGACGGCAAACTTTCTAACGAACTTGTTGCCGCAATCAAAAAGGCAGCTGCTGATAAGAACGGCATCGCTCAGAGCAATATCGTAGTATTGGTTGCATCTAACTCAATTGACGAAAAATAAATCTAGTTAGTTTGTAAAAAATGTCGGTCCGGCTATTTTGCAGATGGAAGAAAGACCTTCAGAACTTAAGTTTTGAAGGTCTCTTTTTTTATGTCTGGAGGAGATGGGATGGCGGGCAGATTACCTGGGGAAGGAAGAGTTGGCCTGGGGATGTTGTGCGGTGCCGGTTAATTCTGCAAATGGTGCAATTCTAAATTTTTCCTAAAATATAAATTTTTGTTTTAATTTTTTCTTGACTAGAATAACACATTGTTATAAACTTTGCGTAAATTATAAAGTGATTCAAAAATGTTTTTGAGTCAAAAAATGCTTAATTTAATCAGGAGGCACAAATGGGCGCCTTGATAAAAAGAGAATTTAAGGCAATCAGTCGAAATCCGATGTTCCCTGCATTTACTTACCTGATTGTTCTTGGAATTGCTTTGATAATATTGTTCTAAAATTAAAGCAAATATCAAAAGTTTACATTTTACAGCAAGATGCAAAGACCTTTGCCCCTTAGAGCGGTGAAGGTCTTTTTTTTCAGCTGGTCAAGAACAACATTCAGCTCAAAAATGCTGGCGGAAGGGGATGTAGAATTACTGCTGTTTGCGGTGGCTGAAATATCTGCCGCGCCTGAAATATCCGGGAGCCTTGTTGAAGAGCAGAAGTTTTCTGCCTTAATTGCTTCCAGAAGGTCAATTACGCTTTGAGCCTGGCTTTTATCGGCAAAGTCCAGCTGGAACATTTCTCCCATGTAGGACCAGCA
>JAILKG010000100.1 GCA_024693915.1 Treponema sp. | reverse complement strand
AAAACGCGCATTAATGCGCTAGACGCTGTTTGTGGCTGAGGAACTATTGTATGCCGCTTTCGCGGCAACCACAAACAGAGTCTTTTTTGTCCGCGGCATGCTTCCCCATTCCAATTTTTTTATGTATAGAATTCATAATGCCTTTGCCCTGCTGTTTGCTTCGCGCACTTCGTGAGTCCGCGGCACGCTTTCCCCCTTTTATTTTTTTGTATAAAATTCATAATACCTTTGCCCTGCACCCCACAAGCACACGGTTTGCACTTCCCCTTTATTTTCTATATACTTGCTTCCATGACAAATTCAAAGATACCTTCCGGAAAACTGGATGTAAAACTTATTGCCCTTGATTTAGATGATACTCTTTTGAACGGAGAATGCAGAGTGAGCCCAAGAACTGTAAAAGCACTTCAAAAGGCTGCTGAGCAGGGAATTTATATTGTGCTCTGCTCCGGACGGGCAGAAAACGGCATCCTTCCATTTGTACACATGCTGGATATTGCCGGAAAGCAGACCGGCCGCTACCTGATAGCTTTTAATGGTGCCCTGATTTTTGATCTGCACACCCGCCTTCCATTTTATGAAAACAAGGTTGATTCTAAAATTTTAAAATTTGTCTATAATGAGGCCAAAAAACGGGACATGGCTTCCATTGTTTATGCTCCTTCTGTGGTTTATTCCTGGCAGGATACTGAATGGGCCAGAATGGACGCAAAACTCTGCAATCTGAAATTTGAAATAGTTGAAGACTTTGAAAAATTCCTTGAAAAAGGTTTTCCAAAAATGCTTGTTCCTTCAGATCCGGAAAAAATACAGGAATTAAAAGCTTATCTGCAGCCTCAACTGGCTGGAAAAGCAGATTTGTTCACCAGTAAGCCTTTCTTTCTGGAAGTGATGACTCATGGAGTTGGAAAAGGTTCTGCCATTCTTCGCCTTGCAGAAAGTCTTGGAATTCCTCAGAAAAAAACTCTCTGTTTTGGCGACAGCATGAACGACGAGTCCATGATAAAAGCCTGCGGCTACGGAGTCTGCATGCAGAACGGACTTGACTGCCTCAAAGAAGTGAGCGATTTTGTAACAGAAAGCGACAACAATCACGACGGAGTAGGCGAGTTTCTGGAAAAATACGTTCTTTAGTTTTTTTCGGGCGAAAGCTCTTCTTCCCAGTCGCCTTCCACCGCCCGCTTACGCTTGGTCTGTGGCCGGTTAAAAATCTTTAGCTGATCTTTGCCTGCCACACACCAGATTTTTTTTAAGGAAAACCAGTCCATCGGGTTTTGCCCGGCCCCATCCTGCTTCGCTCCCTGCCAAGGCAGTCCGCTCCCACGGTTCCACGCTTGGCGCGGAATTTCTTACAGTTCAAGAATTTTCGGCCTTATCTCCAGAGTTTTCGTGATTTTTGGTCGGCTCTCCAGACAGAAGTTCTTTCCGCCGGCAGTTTCAGCTCTTTCTCCATCTTCCATTTCTTTTCTGCTTTCAGTGTCAGCCTTTTGTGTTTTTGCATTAACCGCTGCTTTTTTTACTGCCCGAATCAGAAGGTTTTTAGGAGTGTTTTCCATGTTTATAAATTCCATCAGCTGAACGGAGTAGCCATGTTTTTCAAGGTAATCGCAGCGGATTACATCTGTTAAAAGGGCAGAAAAGCGCTCTTTTGCAATTCCATATTTTAATAGAAGAGAAAAATCTTCAGGAATTGCGGACTCTGGAATTTCAGAAGTTGCAGATGGCCTATCTTCTTTTGTTTCCGGCCTTTCCAGTCGAGAACCGCTTTCTGACGGGCAGGAGGACAATCTTTCCACATTCTTTTTCTTCCATTTTTTTAAGTTTTCATCCAGCTGGGCGTTTACTTCGTGCTGGCAGCAGGGAACGCTTAAAATTGCCTTGCAATTGTGCTTTACGGCATAATCCAGGGCAAAGTCTGTTGCCGTGTCGCAGGCATGTAGAGTGATTATGATGTCGGCATTTTCCTGGGATTTGTGTTCCTGAATGTTTCCGCTTTTGAAAAGCAGGTTTTCAAGCTTCAGCTTTTGAGCAATAGAATTACAGTAGTCGATTACATCCTGTTTTAAATCCAGCCCGAAAATTTTGCAGGGTAGCTTCCTCACAGAAGTCAGAAAATACTGAACCGCAAAGGTCAGGTAGCTCTTTCCACAGCCAAAATCCACGATGTTGAGGGGCAAGAGAGGCTCCTGACTGTCCCAAGTGTGCTGCCCATTTTGTGTACTTGTTTTGTTTTCGTTTTCAGCCTTATTTTTTTCTTCTTTTTCTTTTAGCGCCAGCACCTGAGGCAAAATATCATCGATGAACTCAAGAAAGCGGTTTATCTGGCGGAATTTATCATATTTTGATGCGATTACCCTTCCTTCCGGGGTCATGATTCCAAGGAGTACAAGAAAGGGAACGGGCCTTCCTTCCGGAATAATGTAATTTTTGGAACTGCTGATTGGCTTCTTTGTCTGGTGATTATTTATTTCTTCTGCATGTTTTACAAGCCTGCTGGTGGAGTCTTTATATTTATTCTGACCAGCCTGATTAAGGCCTACCACTTTCTGAGATAAAGCCTGGTCAGAGAACTTTTCGATTTGCTCCGGAGATGGAAGTTTTTTTACGATTTTTGTGATTTTCCCCTTTTTGTTTGCCAGAATCTGACTTTCTTCATTTTCTGTCCTTATGACGCAGGCTTTAAATGTGATGCCGGCGTTTTCTTCGATAAATGCCAGCATCTCCTCCTCTGTTTTATTGAAGTGAAATGCCTGTTTTTCCGTGAAGGCTTCCAGAAAGTAGGAGCTTTTACCCTCAGTGTTCACAACCTTTGCTTTAATGCGAAGATATTCTTTTCCAAACTTCTGAAAAACGCCGGCCGTCGGCTTAGAAAATGTAGCTGAAATGATCATAACATAGAATTTACTGAAATAAGTATAAAATGGGAAGTAGCAGTCCGAATAAGGGCTTTGGGTGAATTAGACATGGATGAATTCAGGGCAAACGCATTATTGATTCTATACATAAAAAATTGCAACGGGGAAAGCGTGCTGCGGACAAAAAAGACTCTGTTTGTGGCTGCCGCGAAAGCGGCATATAATAGTTCCTCTGCCACAAACAGCGTCT
>JAILKG010000059.1 GCA_024693915.1 Treponema sp. | reverse complement strand
ATTTTTAAAAGTTCCTCTGTAAGGCGGGATGGAGAAATCTGCGAAAGCAAATTCGCATCGTGGCGTATTTTATGCCTTAACTGAAAGGACATTTTTGAATCTGTTTTTGCTGAATACTTTATTGCCCTGAGCATTCTTACTGGATCTTCAACAAAAATTCTATCTAAAGGGATTACAGGCCTTAGAACATGTTTTTTTATATCCCTCATTCCGCCAACGTAATCAATTACCTGCTCCTGAATGGGGTCATAGTAAAGGGCGTTAAGGGTGAAATCCCGGCGCAGTACGTCTTCATCAATAGAACCAAAATCGTTTCCAACAGAGCCTTCTGCATTGCTTCTGAATGTACTTACTTCGAAAATTTTAGAGCCGAAAATAACATGAACAATGCGGAATCTTCTTCCAATTATTCTGGAATTTCTAAAAAGTCTCTTGATTCTGCTGGGAGTTGCATCGGTTACAATATCAAAATCTTTTGGAGCATTGCCGGTAATTAAATCTCTTACAGCTCCCCCTACAATATAGGAATGAAACCCTGCGTCCTTGAGTCTGTTTATTATTACTATTGCATCGAAATCTATTTTTTCACGGGGAATCAAATGTTCTTCTTTTGTATAGATAACGGCCTTTTTTACAGGCTTCCCGTTTTTATCCGTACCATATCTGATTAACACAATGGTAAAATATTATTATTTTTTGAAGGTTTTAGTCAACAAGAAGGGCAGACTCATTATATCTTTTTACAATATTAATGCGTCTGCCCTCTTTTTTAAGCCTCTTATTTTATTTTATGAAATTCTTTACAGATGCTTTTCAATCCATTCTGTAACGTCGGAAAGAACATCGTCAGAAATTTCTTCGTTTAAAATTTCGTGGCGGTATCCTTCGTAAAGCTTCATCTGAACATCTTTCATACCATTTTTGATGTAGATATCCTTTAATTTTTCAAGTGTCTTTCCGTATGAACCAACAGGGTCATCTCCACCGGCAATAATGAATACAGGAAGTTCAGCTGCAATTTTCTTCATATTTGCTTTTTTGTGAATTTCTTTTAAGCCTTCAAACATATCCCTGAAAAATTCCAGGCTTGCAATTCCGCCACACCAGGAATCATTTAAATACATATCGATATTTGTCTGATTCTTAGAGAGCCATTCAAAACCATTTACAACTTTATCTATTCTTTTGTAATAACCTGCAAAAACTGTTTTCTGAAGCCACTTTGATTTGTAATCATACTTGTGGCAAAGACTCATCATGCCGGTAACAAAAATTCCTGCAGAAACCGACTGGGGCTGAGGACCTGCACTTCCGCACAGGACACAGGCTGAAATTGATGAAGAATATTTTTCAATAAAAGACTGGGAAACAAAAGAACCAAAAGAATGGCCAAAAAGTATTACTTTTTTACCAGGAAAATCAGTCTTTACCCGATCAATAATTTCTGCAAGATCATTTACAACTTTGTTAAAACCATCCTTTTTATCAAGAAGACCAAACTCCCCTTTTCCCTTTTGTTCAGCGTTGTAGGCAGTTCTTCCGTGGCCCCGGTGATCATGAGCATTAAAAACAAAGCCCTTTTCTGCTAATTCTGAACCAACTCTATCATAACGCAGAGAATGCTCCAGCATTCCATGTGAAAGTACGATTACGGCCTTTATCTGATCATCTGAATCTGGAAGCCAGCGATTAACGGAAATTTCTGTTCCATCATTCATAGTCTGAAAAAATTTTTCTGTTCGCATAAATACACACTCCACTAAAAATATTTTTTTTGCTAGAATTAAGGTAAATGAATTCTTACACTATTATAACAGATAAATTCGCTTTTGGGGGAAAATGTGTTGGAAAAATTAATGGAAAAACCGTTTTTATTCCCTATGCTCTGCCAGGTGAAAAGCTGGAAATAGAAATAACTCAAAGCAAAAAAGACTACGATGAAGGAAAAATCCTTAATATTATAGAAGCATCTCCTTACAGAATAAAACCAGTCTGCCCTCTTTACGAAAAATGCGGTGGCTGTAATATGATGCACATTGAAGAAAATGAAGAAATAAAGCTAAAGCTTGAGGTTTTACAGGAATTATTTGCAAGAAATTCTGTAAATTTACCTGAAATTTCCGTTTTAAGAGGAGAAAATCTGGGCTATCGTTCCAGATTCAATCTGAACGACGGCTCTTTTTCAGAAAAAAAGAGCAATAATCTTGTGGACATTTCATATTGCCCCATCGCTGACAAAAATGTGAACGAATATTTCAAAAATGTACCGGTAAATAAAAGACCTCAGGGCCGCTGCAATATTTTTGGAAGCGATTTTCTAGATAAAAAACTTGTTGTTGCTCCTATTCCCAAAAAAAATGATATCTCTGCAGAATTAAATTTAAAGAAAAAGAATAAAAACATCAAAATGACAAGAAAAATATATTCCGGAAGTCAGCTTGATGAAAATTTTGAAGGAAAAGTTACTCTTCTTGGAAAAGAAATTTCTTTTGATATCCGGGGCTTTTTTCAGTCAAACATGAAAGTTCTAGAAAAAGCCATTCAGGAAACTGTGCGGGATTTAAGCGGGAAAAAAGTTCTTGATATGTATTCAGGCTGCGGAACCTTTTCTGTTTTTCTGGCAGACCTTTTTGAAGAAGTAACACTGGTAGAACACAACAGAGATGCCCTTGTTTATGCAGAAAAAAATCTTGCAGGTAAAAATCACACCTCCTGGGGAATGAGCGGAGCCAAATGGGTAGAAGCATTAAGGCTTTCAAAAAAGCAGGAAACTTTTGACGCAGTTGTAATTGATCCTCCAAGAAGCGGGATGGAAAAAGAAGTACTGGAATATCTTGCAGACTCAAACATTCCACATATCAGGGCGGTTTCCTGCGACCCTGCAACCCAGAGCCGGGACATTGCATATCTTGTAAAAGCCGGTTATAAAATTGAAAAAGCCTTTCTTCTGGATTTTTATCCCAACACAAGCCATATAGAAAGTCTTTTGTATCTAAAGAAATAATGAAAAAAAGAGAAATTACATCAGAAAGTATATTTATAGAAAAGTTAAAATCTCAAAATAAAAGCTTATTTTCAGTTTTCTGGGTAAAAATATTCATCTTTAGTATATTTTTTTTGCTGACCAATAATTCACTTTGGTCACAGGATAAAATCAGGCTTTCTTTTGATAATGCCAGCTGGACCAGCGTTATGAGTGGAAAAGCCGTACAAGAGCCTCAGATGACAAGCTACGGTTTTGTTGTTTTAACAGACGGTAAACTCCTTTCTGCCTATTCAGAAAACGGAAAGCACCTTTGGGACTATCCGGTATTCAGCAAAAAAACTAGTTTTATAAGCGTTTTATCAAGCGACTTCATTCTTCTTGTAAACGAAAATTCTTTTTTAAGCCTTATAAATCCCAGCGGAAAACTTTTATGGTCACAAAACCTGGGTTTTCCTGTCATAGCAAAACCAGAAAAAGGCAGGGATTCAAGAATATTCGTTCAGGGAAAAAAACAGATTGCCTGCCTGGGAGTAAACGGGGTTTTAAAATGGAAAATCAACACTCCTCCATTAAAAAACATGGGAATAAAAAGCCTTGAAGACGGAAGTCTAATTGCTTTTTTAGAGGGGCCTTCTGACGAAAAAAGCAAAGGCCTCAGGTTTACCCCTTTTGGAGAAATTATAGAAACAATTTCATTTGCAGGACCTGTTTCTGATGCCATTGAAAGCGAAAATGGAATTCTCTTAAGCTTTTTATGTGGAGGCCTTGGACTTGTTGGCGTTGAAAAAAATGCCGTAGTTACAAAATGGGCTTTTCCTTCCGATGATTCCTGTTTTAGAGAATGCCTTCCGGAAAAAGGTTCCGCCTTTGTTCAGACTTCTGATTCAGAAGCAGCCCTGATTCTTTGTAATTCCGCAAAAAACATCAAACTGATTTTTTTTGACTCTAAAAAAGGACAGGTAAAAAATATTTTCCATGTTCCTGACATCTCTTTTGACCGCCTTACCTGCTATTCAAAAACTTATGGTCAGGAAGGTGTTTTTTTAAGTGATGATAAAAATGCCCTCATCACAAATGAAAAAGGGAAAACTTCCTATCAGGTAATACTTCCTGCAAGAAATGCAAGGGCAAACGGCTGGAATCATATCTTCTATACAAGTGAAAATCACCTGGTTCTTGCAGGCACTTCCTGGGTTTTAAATGGTTTTAGAACTCAAATGAACGTAACAAGTTCAAAAAGCAAAAACCAGAAAAAAACAAATGCCCAGAAAAATCAAGTCTGGTCCTATCAGAATTATTTGAAAATTGAAGAAATTAAATCAATACTCTCCTACTCACCCTCCATACCAAAAGGAATGACAAGTCAGGAAAGAATTAAAAAAATTACCCAGGGAAATTATGGAAGTGAAGAAATTGAATATGCTAGTTCCATAATAGCGCTTTGTGAAAAATATATAGAAGGAAAAACCACAAGTTTTTCAGGCTCCAGACCTTTTGAACAGAATATTTTTGAAAACGACCCAGAAGCTTTTGAAAGCATTCTACTTCAGCTTCCTCTTTTAGGAACTGACGATTATCCCCGTCTTTTAAGCCGCCTTGTAAAAGCAGAAAACAATTCTCAGATACTTACACTTATAATAAAAGCCTGTGGTCTCTGCTCCTACGACCCAGAAGCCTTAATGCTGGATGCAATAAAAGGTAAGCTAGTTAGCATTCCGGCAAGATCAGAAAGTCTTCTTGTTAATGTAAGCCGTTCTGTATATGAAATTTGCCGTTTTATGGGCCGGCCTGCCCTTTACAATTACGGCATGGAAATTCAAAAACTCCTCTTATCTTCCCAGTATCCATCGGCAGTTCGGGAGGAAGCCCGAAACAATCTTTCTAATATTGCAAGAATGAAAATGTAAAAATTATTTCCATATTTTATTGAAGTATTGTATAATATAGGCGTTTTATAAAATGGAGGATTAAATGAAGTTTAAGAAGTTTGCAGCTTATATTTTCAGTCTGCTAATGATTTCATCCCTGTATGCCCTGGAAGTTAATGAAAAAGAACTTCAAAGCGCAGGAAGCGACACAATTGTATTTATCAACTATACAGGACCTCATTCAAAAATTGATTCTCTTCAGAGCATCAAAAAAATCGGTTCTGATATGGGAAGCGTAATTGCTCCGGCAAAAGAAAATGAAAACCGGGCTGGCTCCTCAAAATATGCTGTTATCCATGCAGTAGATTCTTCCATCAAAGAAAAACTTGATGCAGATATCATCTTAATCGGTGGAGACGCAACTGTAGACCATATCACAAACCTTCGTCATATTATTGCAAGTTATCTGGTTTCCGCTTATGACTACACTGAAAGCGATGCAGAAACCATAGCAGTCTTTGTAACAGTTTACAACGCTGTTTACAGAGGAAAACTGGATCAGTTTCAGGCAAAATATAAAGATATTGTAACTAAAAATTTAAGTCAGGATGCCTGTGGTCTTTCTGTAAATTACAAGGAATGGCCAGGAAAAAGCCAGATTGTAATCCCTCTTTATGATATCAACGGTGGTTTAAGCACAATCGATACAAGCGTCATCACCGATACTGAAGTTGTAAAACACATGCAGGAAGATGATGATAAAAACATCGACGACCGCAAAAAGATGGTAGATATCAAAGAAAGGGAAAGCGAAGATTCTTCTAAAAAGGCTCAGGAATCTCAGAAACAGGCAACTGAAGAGAAGAAGAAACTTGTAGAAGAACAGAAAAAGACTGAAGAAACAAAGAAAACTGCTGAAGAAGCAAAAAAGAAAGCAGAAGAAAACCCTGACGACCAGGAACTTCAGAAAGAAGCAGAAGAAAAACAGACTGAATATGAAGAGCAGAAAGAGGCAGAAGAAGAACAGCAGAAAAAAGTAGAAGAAGCTGAACAGAAAGCCACAGAAGAACAGCAGCGTTCTGATAAAAAGAGTGAAGAAGCCCAGTCTGAAAGAAAAACAATTGCCCAGGACCAGCAGGAAGTAATTGAAAAAGAAATCGAAAATTCAAAAGCACCTTCTGCATACGCAATTAAACTTACAGATGAAGGAAGACTTCTTTCAGGACTTATTAAAGTTAATACCTCAAACGGAGAAATCATTCAGTCTTCTCCTGTAACCTATATCCGTAACAGAACTATGTTCCAGGCGGGTGAAAACTTTATTGCAATTGCCGGGGAAAACTCTGGAAACGGAGCAGTAAAGCTTGTCCTCCTCTCTCCTGACACAATGGAAATTACAGCAGAATCAAATGAAGTTGTAGCAGAAGATTCTGTTCTCATCCAGGATGACGGCAGCTTCTATTGTATAATTCAGAACGAGGACAAATGGGTTGTAGGAAAATATGATTCATCCCTTAATCTTAAACTTAAGGGAACAACTAATGTAAAGCCTAGCACACCTATGACCATAACCTCTGAATACATTATTGTTTCTGGAGCAAGCGGCCAGGTTAAGATTTTGAAAAAAGCTGATTTAAGTCCTGTTGAATCTGAAACAATGGACGAAAAATAATCGGTAAAATAATGAAAAAACGCCGTCTAAAAAACGCCGTCTAAAAAACGCCGTCTAAAAAACGGCGTTTTTTTTTAATAACTTTTTAAAAGTCTATTGACATTTTTTTCGATATTTTATAGATTATATTCATCGGGCAGTTAGCTCAGCTGGTACGAGCGTCTGGTTTACACCCAGAATGTCGGGAGTTCGATCCTCTCACTGCCCACTAAAACATCTTGATTTTCAAGATGTTTTTTTTATTTTAAACTAGTTTTTTTATGCGAACTCCCGACATTCTTCCAGACCTCGTTCGCTCACTCAGGCTATATTTTTTTCCATATAACTAATTATTATAAATAAAAATAATCTTCACAAATCAATCAAAAAGGATTATAATGATAAGATAATTAGGAAAAATCGGCTTTTTTTCTAATTTTCACAAATGTATATATTTATATGGGAGCAAGTATGACATATTCTTATTTTCCAGGCAGTACGCTGAAAAACAAGGCCATTGACCTTGATGTATATGCGCGTAAGTCTGCGGAAGCATTAGGATTCACACTTGAAGAAATTCCTGAATGGCAGTGCTGTGGTGGTGAATACCCTATGGCCAAAGATGAAATTGCATCAAAGCTTTCATCTGTAAGGGCTCTGGCAAACGCCCGAGATTCAGGACATGACTTGGTTACTCTCTGTTCTGCCTGCTACAACGTTCTTAAACAGGTTAATAACGATGTTGCAACAGATGAGAATGTAGCTTTCAAGGTGAATAATTACCTCAAGCAGGACCAAATTGAGTATCATGGTGAAGCAAAAGTTCTTCACTATCTTGAAATCCTGCGTGATGTAGTAGGATGGGACAAAGTAAAGGCTGCAGTAAAAAAGCCTTTCACCGGTAAAAAAATCGGTGCGTATTACGGTTGTCTTCTTCTTCGACCTGGTAAAGTTCTTCAGCTGGATGATCCTGAAAATCCAAAAATTATTGAAGATTTTATCAAAGCTATTGGTGGAACCCCGGTTATTTACGCTCAGAGAAATGAATGCTGCGGTGCTTACACTATGTTTGAAGACGAGTCCATTCCAAAGAACCGTACAACAAAAATCCTTTCTAATGCAGAAGATATGGGTGCTGACTTCCTTGTTACCTCATGCCCTCTCTGCCGCTATAACCTTATCAAAAACAAGGGTGACTCTAAGTTGGATGTAATTTACTTTACAGAACTCCTTGCAGAAGCCCTGGGAATTAAGGAGGCTAAGTAATTTATGGAAAATAATGAACTTGCAAAAGAAATTATCCTTCTTAAAAGCGGCGTAAATCCTAAGAAATGTATGGTTTGTGGTAAATGTTCTGCTACATGTCCAAACTATGATGCTATGGAATATCATCCACATCAGTTTGTACAGATGGTAGAAAACGGCGACCTTGAGCCACTTTTGAAATCTAAATCCATCTATGCATGTCTTTCCTGTTTTGCCTGCCTAGAGCGCTGTCCACGCCAGGTAGAACCTGCAAAACTGATTGACGGTGTAAGAGCATATGTTGAAGGTCAGCGCGGTCCACACCGTCTCGACCCTGTTCAGGTTCCAGAGCATCTGGATGACGACATGCCTCAGCAGGCAATCGTTAGTGCATTCAGAAAGTACAAGAAATAAGGAGTGACATAGAAAATGGAAAG
>JAILKG010000044.1 GCA_024693915.1 Treponema sp. | reverse complement strand
TTGCGGTGGTTGAGGTTCTCGTCCGAAGGCGCGAAGCAACCACCAGATATAGTGTAAATGGTCATTACTTCGCTTCGCTCCGTGCGCAAGCGGGCGACAGGCTCAATGACCGCAGTCACTAAACTTATTAGACAGCCCCTTACACAGGAGGAAACACAATGTTTGAAAAACTTACACCAGGACAGGAAATAGAAAGTACAGTCGTTCAGATTTCTGGAGACACAGTATTCATAGACCTTAACGCCAAAAGCGAAGGCGTAATTTCTGCCGCAGAATTCTTAGACGAAAACGGCAATATGAAAATCAAGGAAGGCGACAAAATAAAGGCAATTTTTACCGGAGAAATCCGCGGCGAAATGAAATTCACCACCAGAATTGCCGGAGAAGACGCAGACGATTCTATGCTTGAAAACGCCTTCAAAAATCAACTTACTGTAGAAGGAAATGTAAAAGGAGAAATCAAGGGCGGATTTGAAGTTCTTATTGGAAACAAAAGAGCTTTCTGTCCATTCTCTCAGATGGGCGGCCGGGAAAAAGAGGAAAGCGCCGCTTATATAGGAAGAACTCTTCCTTTTGTAATCACAGAATACAAGGAAGGCGGTAAAAACCTTATCGTTTCAAACAGAGCCGTTCTTGAAACAGAAAGAAAAGAACACATCGTAACTTTGAGCAAAAAAGTAACTGAAGGTGCAGTTGTTTCAGGAACTGTAAAATCCCTCCAGTCTTTCGGCGCTTTTGTAGATGTAGACGGTTTCCAGGTTCTTCTTCCAATTTCAGAAATTTCCCACCAGCGCGTTCAGGACATTTCCAGCGTCCTTAAAGTTGGTCAGGAAATTACAGCAAAAGTAATCAGCGCTGACTGGAAGCGGGAAAGAGTTTCAATCAGTACAAAAGCTATGGAAAAAGATCCATGGGATTCAGTTCTAGAAAATCACAAAGCAGGGGAAAAATTCGACGGACAAATCAGCAGAATTGCAGACTTTGGTCTTTTCATCCAGGTAGAAGCCGGAATCGACGGCCTTCTCCATGCCTCAACTCTGGAAGGTGTAGATAAAAACACAAACCTCAAAAAAAAGTTCTCAGTAGGTCAGACAATGAGCGTTGTAATCAAAGAAATCGACGCAAAAGCAAAACGCATTTCACTTTTGCCTGCAACCAGCGTTGAACAGGATAATTCTGCAGAAAGCTACCTTTCACATCAGGACTCAAGCGAAACTTACAATCCTTTTGCAGCCCTGCTTAAAAAGTAAGCATCCAAAAACTACTGAGCACTGCAAGGCAACACTAAAAAAGTAAGCCTTGCAGGCCGGTCATGCCATCATAAAAAGAGCCGGTTTTTTAACACTTCTTTAGCATTAGTCAAAAGCCGGCTGCCAGTAAAACCTACAGCTGCTCTAGTATATCCAGGGCAAAAAATTCCACCATAAAGCTTCTATAGAGTTTTTTTATGGTGGATTTTATTTTTTCAAAAAAAGACTGGCCGGCAGACACAGACCACAAGGCCTTTAACACTTCATAATCCCATTCATAATCACTTTCCCAATCCAGATACTCTTCTTCCTGTTTTATAGCGGAAGTTCCCTCTACAGCATAAGACTTAGCGTCCATCCTCACCATTCCCCCTGCAGAAAATCCATTACCATAACCTTCTTTTCTTCCAACTGTAAAAGCCTGCTTTTTCATCCATTTGTCTGCCATAAATACCTCTTTATAATTCACCTTTTTTTAATGTGCCTTTTATCTTTCAAGCGCACATTTTCTGTATCACACATTTTCTGATTAACATGATAGCACATCATTGTGCCATATAATGACACTTCAAAATAAAAGAAAAATATAACAAAATATTATATCGTAAATTATGTTGTATACAAGTATATTTAATATAGACGAATTACTACGGAGGTCAAAAATGGTAGTAGAATTGACAATGCAGAACTTTGAAGAAGAAGTTTTGAAGAGTGACAAACCGGTTCTGGTAGATTTCTGGGCAACGTGGTGCGGTCCTTGCCGAATGGTTTCACCTTTAGTAGATGAACTGGCAGAAGAACACCCTGAATACAAGTTCGGCAAAATCAATGTGGACGAACAGGAAGCCCTTGCCTCTAAATACGGAATTATGAGCATCCCTAGCCTTTACGTTTTCAAAAACGGAGAAAATACAAAAAAGACCGTAGGCGCAATGCCAAAGGAAGAAATCTTAAAACTTTTCGATTAGTTTTCAGATTTTTTTTGGACCTTCCCCCGAATCTTTACCCTGCCGGCAAAGCCGTCATGTTAAAGATTCGGGGTCGCGCTTTTCGGGGCTCCGGCTCACCGCCTTCGACCACGCTGCGCGTGTTTTCGCCTGTCTGCAAAGCATCCAGGCTCACCCCTACAATCGCTAAGGCGATATTTCCTGCAGGGCGTCAGATTGTCTTACAAACGTTTTTACGAGGGGTGTTTATTCTTCAATAATTTTAAAATCTATAATCTTAAATTCCGGGTTCATCCAGGTATCAATAATACAATCCTCTGGAAATTCCCTTCTAAAATCATAATCTAAATAAAAAGTTTCCGGATAAAAATAAGTTTTGTTGTATTTTAATCTGTTAAAAGATATTTGTTTAAAAGTTTCAGTATCCTCAGCATAATAATCATGGCTTTTCAAAACATAGTCAAAAGCATCTTCCATGGTTTTAAAATACTGTAAATTATTTTCTCTCAGTGGACTATCCTCGTTTGTCTTTAAAACTTCAATTTCAGATTGTCCATTTTTAACAGAGGTTTTTATTGTGTAATACACAGGGTAAATTGCCCTTGAAAAAACCGTTTCCATGGCAATTTCATAAGTAAACTCGTAATTTTGAATTCTTAAATCTTTCCACAAAGCTAATTTCTGCTCAAGTTCCTTGCGGTTAAAATTATCTTTGAAATAGACCTCTTCATTTTGAATTTTGCAGGAAAAAGCACAGATTGAAAGCAGAGCCAGTAAAATTATGCAGACTTTTTTCATAAAAAATTCTCTCCCTTGTTATTTTCTATCCTATTCCCACTTGGAATAGTCGTATTTTTCGTAGCTGGTGTGGTATTCTTCACTGGCCTTAGCTTTTTTAGGATTATATTTTTCTCCAACCTTGCACTTTACATCCCGGCGGCAGATTGGAATACACCAGGAAATCAAATCGTTTGGAGTAACATATTCGCGGATTTTTTTGCAGTGCTTTTTAGAAGAGTAAAAGGGATTGTACCAGCACTTTACATCACCAAAAGTTGTAAGCTCATCAATTTCCTGCTTTCCCTTTGTGCGGATTATAAAATGACGGGCAGTTATTTTGGCCATAGCGCTTCCAAGGCTCCAGCCCCATATTTTTACTTTGTAGTCCGGGTGTTCCATAAAAGCCTGGTAAAACTGGTCTATAGGCAGGTTTTTGCCGGATTTATAGATTTTTGCATATCCGTAACTTGTCCAGATTACACGATTGTCCAGTTTTAATGGCCAGGGCCAGAAAAGATAATTGTTATGCCAGTCTTCATCGCTGTCTGATTCTTCATATTGAATGATAATTTCTTTTTGCTGGTCATTTACAATTACCTTGTAATCCAGATCTTCACCGATTACATCGTAATAGCGGGTTCTCTTAATGGCATAAAACTTTTTCTGTTCAGCAGACATTCCCTCAGTTTTTTTATCAAATTCTTCCTGGGGAATATTTAAAAGTGAATACTGGTACTCCGAAAGTTTAAATTCTTCAGGTTCTTCTAAGGAAGCCCCTTCCTTTTTAGCCACCGGACTGCTGGCGCAGGAAACAAAAAAGCCGGAAAAAAGGCTTAAAAGTAAAAAAGAAAGTAAAATTTTATATTTTGAAGAATAAGCCTTCTTATCTGTGGAAAAATGTTTTTTTAAAATCAAAATCATTCCATTCCTTTTCATATCTATAGATTATAAAAAATTGAAGGTCGGTGCAAGTTACATCTATAACTGAACAAACTTTAAGGATTGAGAAACAGATTCATTTTGAGTATTTATACACTCAATTTTGTTTGGATAGGAAGATTTTACGCTGGTAATAAACTCATCTGCCCATGAAGGAGCCAAAACTTTCACATTTTTAAAATCGAGAGTAAGAATTTCGGTTGGAGAAAGTTTATTAAATATATACGCTTTAGCCATTGAAAAAGCTTCTTTACCAGCAGGACGAGACATCAATATTTCACCAAAATTTGTTACATCCAAGGTCATAACATCGCTCCATTAAAATTAAATATTGCTAAACAACCTGAAAAAAGAATTTTTAATAATTTGTGATTAATAAGTGCTCTGTTTTTTTATTATTGCGATTCATAAAACTTACCAGATAAGTTTTATCAAATACACGAATGTTTAAATTGTGATTTTCATACAACGATAGAATGAAAGGCGTGTTTTTAATTATCATCATCCATTTTGCATTGCATGAATCGATAAGAAAATTTGCAAGTCTTTTTTGGTCTTCTTTATTAAATGTATTTTTTGCGTATGTACTGAATTCAGAATCATATGGAGGGTCTAAGAAAATAAAATCATTTTTATTAAGTTTTTTATCTGTGAGAAAAGTTTCAAAATCCTGATTATATATTTCCGTTTTTGCCAATAAATGTAATAACTCTGGAGAATTATAATATCCCATTTTTTTTATTAATGTTTTTCTATTATAGCCAATTCCACCATAAGGAACATTAAATTCACCTTTTGAATTATATCTGAACATTCCACTATAACAATAGTTTCTGATAAAAAGAAATAAAGCAGTTGCAAAAGATTTATCATTCTTTACATTTTTATCATTATAAAGATTTCGAAGATACATATACAAACCACTCAAG
>JAILKG010000012.1 GCA_024693915.1 Treponema sp. | reverse complement strand
ATTCATGATTTGGTAAAAATATAAAAGTCTCACTAACTTACCACTTCCCCCTCAATCTCCGAAGCAATTTGTACATCCATAATTCTCATGCAGCATTCTTCAATTTCTGTATATCCCAGATAGTTTATATTTCCATACCACAAAACTTTTTCATCTATTATTGCAATCTTTTGCGACAAATCATCTTTTTCTTCTACCCTGATTCCGATGTTTTCTAAAAGTTGAATACAAGTCTGCAGTTTATTGTTCTTTGTTTCATCGCTTGCTTTTTTGACATAAACAATTATTGTCACTCCCTCTGCTATCTTTTTTGCTGTAAGCAAGGCAAAGGTTTGCGTTTCTGCTTTTGAAAGATATGGCGCAGTTATTATGATTTTTGATTCTGCGTTATCTATATCTTTTTCAAAATCATGGAGATATTCTTCTTTCGAATATAGTCTGGAAGTTGTCGCAGTTGAAGAACTTTTATCAAAATCTTTTTCTTTCGGTTTGATTGTATATCCAAGATGCTTATATCTTTTCAATCTGTTTTGATACATCCTGTCAAAAACCGGGATTCGGAAATCCACGTAGTCATAAATGATTACTTCTTCCTTGCCTGCAAAGTTTCTGTGGAGACGGCCACAATATTGCGAAAGAGTTCCCTTCCAGCTGAAAGGCATGGCTAACATAAGGGTATCAATTCTTGGATAATCAAATCCTTCCCCTGCATATTTTCCGGTTGCAAGAATTATCAAGCTTTCTTCGGTTGAGATATTATTCAGATTTTCCAGCTGCTCGCGTTTTTGTTTTTGAGTTCCTTTGCCTGTAATTAGAACCACATTTTGGGCGCAATCTTTTAATTGCTCATGCAGAAGTTCCAGATGCTCAAGTCTTTCTGAAAGAATAAGTGGCGTTCGCTGATTTTCGATTGCGGACTTTACATCAGAAATAATTAATTCATTACGTGCTGAGTTTTCAATTATTTTTTCATAGTATTGATTTATCGATGGATTTTTATTGTCAGTCTTTTCTGCAAGATAATGAAAACTTGTAAAGCGAGGAATAAAATAATGAGAAAAAGACTGAGTAGCATTCATCTGTTTTGTTGTGGTTGAATATAGGACTTTTCCACACTGGTAAAAAATAATTTTCTGGTGTCCGTCACGGCGGATTGGGGTAGCTGTAAGCCCATAGACATATTTTGATTTAAAACTGGCCACAAGATTTTCAGTTGTAAATGCCGAGACATGGTGACACTCATCTACAATCAGCATTCCATATTTATATGAACGAGGTTTAACTTCGTCGGATTGTTTTTCTACAAGAGAATTAACAATTGCAATATCTATGATTCCCGTTGATTTATCTTTGCCGGCTGCAATCGTACCTGGTGTGAAATTCAATAATTGTTTAATGGATTTTTTCCATTGTTCAAGAAGAGCGTGCGATTGTACAAGAATAAGAGTGTTGATTTTTCTTTCTGCGATAAGAGCCGAAGCAACTACAGTCTTTCCAAAACCTGTTCCCGCACAAAGAATTCCTGTGTCTGATTTTAGCATCTCTGCAAGTGCTATTTTCTGTTCATCATAAAGAGAAACTGTGTTTTCTATTTCGATTGCTGCTCCAGTTTCACGCGAATCGGATATTTCATATTGGGCCTCGGCCTCTGCAAGCTTATCAACAACCGTTTGCAGATTACCTCGCGGTAGAAGAAGATATTTTTCATTTTCTTTTGAGCAGTCTATAAAGCGCGGGATATTATACAGGGGGAGATGCATCCTAAGATTTTTGAAATATTCTGGATTTAAGAAAACTGCAGTACGTCTAAGAATACCTAAGGCACGTTCAGTGATTCCAGTTTTTTCAATCTCGATATAATTTGAAAGTGTGATTTTAACTTTGACAGGAAAATCGTTCTGAGTTAAAAAAGTATTCTTGTGATCGAATTTGTTGAAATCAACTTTAGTATTTATTCTACCAGATGACTCAAGTTCACTTTCATCTTTTTCCACAAAATCTGATACCAGATTGTTTATTTTTCTGATTGCGTTCCTGATAGATTTTTCATCAACTTTATTTATTGAACTTAAAAATCTCCACTGATCATCAAACGGCTTGAAATCATCATCGACAAAAACAGAGTGACCTTCTTTTACTGCCTTCCCCTGTAAAGGTAAAGCAATAAGGTTCCCATAACCGCCTTTTGGAATTTCATCCTGATTAGGGAACATTCTGTCAAAGCTCTCAAAAGAAATGGAATGTCTTTTTTGCATTGCAAGTTTTAATATTGCGCTTCCAAAATTTCTTGCTAAGGGAGCAGAGAGATTATCTTCAAAGAAAAACCACAAGTGTCCGCCATTTCCGGAACGAGATATTTCCATATAACTTGGAATATTCAATCCAGAAGAAGTTTTGTGAACAGCAAGAATATCAGATTTCCAATTTTCCGCAGCGCTGGACTTCGGCACATGTCCGTACGACCTTTGGTCGTTTGCATGAGTGGAAGTTATTGACGTTTGTGCCTTCGGCACATGCGCATCAAAATCAATAACAAGAAAGCGGCAGAGATTTTCTGGTAACAAGGGATAAAGGCCTATAACATCCCGAGCCAATTCATCTTTTCCTGCAAGATGATTATAAAAATATTTGTCATTCAAACGAACAGGAAGCTTAAATGGACATGTACTGCAGGAATATTTTTTCATATCACATTTTCCACTCAACCACTTGTTTGCACAAACTGGAGAATATCCGCTTTTCCCACTTTTTGAATTCTGCCATCGCAAGGCAAACACATCCTGCCGTCCTGCAAAAAGAGATTTAAAAAGGTTGATTTTTTCTTGAGGAGAGCTTGTCCTGGAAACATGATTTTGATTATCCGAGGAAAGCTGGAATTCAGATTTTTCAGCATTATTTCTTTTCAGGGATTCTGTTATAGATGATTTGTTCATGAGATATTTTTTTACATCTATAATTTCATCAGAAAGTTGAAAGAGTAAAGAAAGCAATTCATTTTTTGAAAGGGAATACAGATAATCTTTTATTTCCATAACCAAAGTATAGTAATTTTGCTATACTGCTTCTACCTCGAATACTATGAGTGTATCACTTTCCGCATGAGGGAGATTTTTTAGTTATATTTACACACTTCTTAGATACTCTTCCGTAAATGCCAGCGGAACATTTACCATCTGGTTCTGTTCTTTATAATTTGACATTGAGAAACGGATTCCAAAAAGTTTTTCATCATTTTTAAGAACAGTCGAAAGACTTTTTGCCTTTAGATTCTGTTCGGCTTTTACTTCAACAGGATATATCTTATCTGCCTGAAAGACAAAATCAATTTCCATCGTAGAGTTTTCATTGGTGTAATAATATA
>JAILKG010000330.1 GCA_024693915.1 Treponema sp. | reverse complement strand
ATGCTGGGCCATGCGGATAATATCGATAATTATCTGACCGTTTTTTCCGTTCGGAAAAATTGTAATGGCTGTTGTAAGCCTTCATGTTCATAATGTTAAAATAGGCATAGGCAGCTTTTGAACCAGTTTTTTTAAGATTCTCCCTTTCCAGTTCACAGAGTTTTGTAAAAAACATGAGGTTTGGTAAATCCGTAAGCTTGTCTTTTCCAGTAGTTATGTGTGTTAGCCAGTGGAGTTCCATAGCAGGTCTCCGGTAGACCAATTAAAAAAATCTTCGGTAGACCAACTTTTAAAAAAAATTGATTTTTTACAATTATAATGTACAATAGTTACAATATTAAAAATTGAGGATTTATCTATGAATGACACAAAAATTACTTTTCCAAAACGAACTTTGGTCACATTAATGCTTACTTACCTGCTGCCTTCCTTGCTTTATGGTTTTATAGCCATTGGAATGGGCGCTATAAATCATGAAGAGTTTAATATCACTCTTGCAGATCCTGTAATCTATCTGATGCTTTTACTTCAGGTAGCTTGTCCTTTAGCAACATATTTTTTCTTTTCCAGAAAAATTTCAGAATATGACGGTTCTGAGCAGGCAATAGTCAGAACAAATAAATTAATCGGCATTTTCGAAAAAGTTTCAATCGCTTTGCCGGTTCTTCTTTCAATCGCTGTTCCTTTTATGTATGCTACCAGGTATAAGCAGAGGGGGCTTGAATATGCTGCCTTTATGGAGCATTCTCCTCTTTTATATGAAATTACCCTGATGATTGGAATTACTTTCTGTTTTTCTTTGTGTACATACATTATTTTTATGCAGAGTATTGAACGCAGTATTGATAAAGTCCTTTACTGCAAAGAATTTCAGACCATGGGATTGATAGAGCGTTCTGTAATTACTTCAGCTTTTGGTCTGGTGGGGCTTGCCTGCATTGTAGAAAGCATGTTCTTTATTCCCGCAAACAGAGATTTGCCTAATGTTACTCTCATGCTCAAAATTTTACCTTTTGCTCTTCTTGCAATCATAATGGATGTAATCGACTTTTATTTTACTAACAGAGATATTAAGGAAAGTATTGATAACGTTAGAAAAGTTACATCTGCTCTTTATAACAGGGATTACAAAATTAAGCATATTCCAGTTTTGATGCGCTGTGAATTAGGTGAACTTATAAACGAACTTAATGCTTTCTCCGATACAACTAATGAAGTAATGGTTGGTTTTAGAGATGTAATTGATTCAACCAGAGAAAACGCAGGTGCTCTTACAAAAAATCTGGATGCAGCCGCTAAAAGTATTACCGACATCACCACAGGAATCGATGTTATCGGAAATGAAATTTCTACTCAGGCAGCCGGGGTAGAGGAGTCAAATGCTTCTGCTACTCACATTATGTCTACAATCAAGGAATTAAATACCAGCATAGAAAACCAGGCTGCAAGTGTAAATTCTTCTTCAGCTGCGGTAGACGAAATGGTTGCAAATATCCGCAGTATGACTACCATTCTGGAAAAGAATACAGCTGCAGTTAATTCTTTAAGTTCTGCATCAGACGAGGGTAGAAACAGCGTTCAGAGTGCAGTTTCCATGGCAGATGATATTCTCAGTCAGTCAGCCGCCTTGATGGATGCAAGTTCTATTATTCAGACAATTGCCAGCCAGACAAACCTGCTTGCTATGAATGCCGCTATCGAATCTGCTCACGCTGGTGAAGCAGGTAAGGGCTTTGCCGTCGTTGCAGATGAAATCCGTAAGCTTGCAGAACAGTCCAGCGACCAGGGAAAGGCAATTGATACCAGCTTAAAGGCTCTTTCTTCCTCAATTCAGCAGGTTTCTGAAAGTACAAAAGAAGTGCAGAAAAAGTTTGATGTTATCTACACAATGGCTCAAACCGTGCGTGAACAGGAACATGTGATTATGAATGCAATGAAGGAGCAGTCAGAAGGTAATCAGCAGGTTCTTGACGCAATGCACCAGATTAGCGAATCAACCCAGGTTGTAAAGGATGGATCTTCAGAAATGCTTGCCGGAGGAGAACAGATTGTTCGTGAAATGCAGGTTTTAAGTGATTCAACTACAAAAATCAAGGAAAAAATGGACGGAATCACACATAATATTTCCCTGATTTCTAAGGCAATGGAAGATGTTGTTCAGGAAACCGATAAGAACTTTGAGGAAACCGGCGAATTAGGAGTAATTATTAACTCCTTTGAGCTGTAAACTCAAAAATCTTTGTAAAATGCCTGCGCAGAATTCACTGCCGGGCATTTTTTTTATTTTCGCAACAAATTTTCCGTGAAAATTGCCCTTCGCTCCTTTATATTATTTAACCAATGGAGACTATCAGAAAATTCATAAGACCAGTAATTGATCTGCAGGCAACTGGTGCTCAGATAAAAAAAATACGAAAATCCAAAGGATTTTCAGTTCACGACCTGAAGATATTTTTTGGATTTGACTATCCACAGGCTATCTACGGATGGGAAAGCGGAAAGTGTATTCCAACTGTAGATAACCTTCTTATTCTGGCAAAACTATTTCATGTGGAGATAGGGCAGCTGCTCGTTACCAGAAATGTTGAAATTTCCCTGCCGGAAGAAGCTTTGTCTTCTTTGGGCAAGTCAGAGATTAAGGCGGACTATAAGAACAACTCAAATTTTATAAAATCAGCATGAGAAGACAAATTGTTTCAGACGATTTTTTTACTGTGCCTGTACAGGTGCAGCTTCTCCGTCAGAACATTTGACAATTTTTACCTGTGTCTGACTGAATGTGGTGTCTTTTCTCACAACGGCTTCCCATTGTGCTTTTGTGCCTCTGAACTCAACCGATGCAAGTGACTTACATCCGCAGAATGTCATCCAATTAATGTCCGTAACACCCGAACCGATGACGATGGACTCAAGGGATAAACAGTCTGTAAAACCGTCAAGTTTCACAACACTGTCAGGGATAATAATCGACTTTAATGCTATACAGCTTTTGAATGCCGATGTACCAATCTCCGTAACGCCATCAGGTATTGTTACAGAAGCAAGGGATCTTTGAAAACTGAAAGCATCATAGCAAATCTTTGTAACGCCATCGGGGATTATTACATTGTCGGCGTTTTCATAAAGACATTTCTTTACTTCGCCGTTTACGATCCAGAGCTGTGGTTTTTCCCAGACACCGTCTGCACACTTGATTGATGTGGCAGGAATACATTGAAGCATACATAATTCTTTTTTTTCCACATTCTCCCATTCAGCGATTGTGCCTTTGAACTCAACATCTGTCAGAGCGGAACAGCCGGCAAATGCACGACCGCCCATTTTCTTAACGCTTGCAGAAATGACAACAGACGAGAGCTTATCACAACCGTAGAATGTCTCGTAACCTGCATCTGTAACGCCATTCCCGATGAAGATTGCCTGAAGAGCTTTGCTGTTTGCGAAGGCATCGTCTTCGATTTTGGTAACGCTGTCAGTAAGATAGACAGTTTCAAGAGAGTTGTTGGACTGATATTTTGCATGGAATGTGGTTTCTTTAACGACCTCTTTGGTCAGCACTGCGTATTTTTTTGCCTTTTCTCCTGCTGCTTCAAGTTTATTTTCGTTAGCATAGGCCAGCAGTTCCTGGAATGATGCAGCTCTTTTTACTTTATCAAGGAAGCCAGGAAGGGTTTTTACCCATGCTTTAGCCTTGCTGTTTAGAAGCCTCAGCTCAATTCCAAATGTTCCGTTTTTTGCCGCAAGTCTCTGGGATTTGTCATTTTCTTCTTCCCAAATTTCAACACTTGCACCAGAATCTGCTACCAGTTTTGAAAGAATTTCTTTTTCTTTTCCTGCTTCAATTGTTTCTGCCATTTATAAAACTCCTTATCCTATTTATTGTTAAGACTTAAACACAGTAATCCAGGGTCTCCGCATTAAAAACTCTGAATACTGAGGTCCTGTTAAATAATATAAGTCTTTTAATATGAAAGTTTAGGTAAATTTTATTATAGCACAGTTTTTTTTAAGAGTGATTTTTAAAATCGACTATAATTATTCATTAAATCAGAAAGGAATATGTAGTACACATGATGTTTTACAGCGTAGAAGGAACCCCGGTGAGGGCAGCTTGCGCATAAAACCGGTGGACGAACAGGAAGATTTTTACAAAATCGTAATTTACACTTGTTTTTATAGTTTTTCTCTGATTTATGCCCTGTATTCTTTTTTGAGTACAGGGATTTTTTTTACTCGGTTGAAACCGAGTCGGATAAAACCGAGTAAAAACGACTCTTGAAGATTTATACGAATAATGGAAAAATAGATATCACAGTGAACACCGCAATAAAAGAAACAAAACGACATGGTCTGATAAATTTCCCCTACGAAGTCTACCGGTGCAGAATACCGGAGACTTTTCCCTTTTTCCCCGTGCATTATCATGATGAATTTGAGGTTGTCTACATACTTGAAGGAACTTTGAGCGTTGTAGTTCACGGAGGACATTATACCTGCAGTGAAGGGGACATTGTTGTAATTCCGCCTGGAAAAATTCACGGGTTTTATCAGAAGGGAACGGACACCTGTCATTACACCAACATCGTGTTTTCCCTGAACCTTTTGGAAAGTCCTGATTCGGAAATCTACGAGAAGTTTTTCTCCCATTATTTTACGGATTCCGTCGTGGTTCCTTACTATTTTCCCAAAGGCTCTGAAATCAACGAGACCTTGAAGAGCTCCATAAAGGTGCTTTTCGATACGCGGCACGACGTTCTTACTCTTCCGCTTCTTATCAAATCTGAATTGTATAAAATCCTTTCCGTTATGCAGGGCATTTCTCTTCCTAAAGACACACATCTTGAAACGGCGGAAATTGCGGTAAAACGGCTGCTTCCTGTGTTCAAGCTGGTTAAGGAAAATTACGGGCGGGACATTTCCGTGGAGGAGGCGGCTAGTCTCATCAATTACAGTGAAAGCTACTTTATGTCCATTTTTAAGAAGGTGACGGGAACCAGTTTTACCAACTTCCTTAAGATGACCCGCCTTGAAAATGCCCGGGTTATGCTTTTAGGAACGGATCTTCAGGTTCTGGAAATTGCCCAGAAATGCGGATTTGAAAACATCTCTTACTTCATAAGGGCATTTAAGGAAAACTACAAATTTTCGCCGCTGCAGTACAAGAAGATGAGAGGGAAGAAGTAGGGGATATTTACAGGTCCCGAAACTGTGATTTTCGTCTGAAGTTGAAAAAATGTTCCGCCCTGTCTGGAGGAAAAGTCAGCGCAAGTCAGAGCGGAACAAAAACTCTATTCCGTGTCCTCATAGTTGAGCAGGTTTACATACCAGTCTTCCTTCTTAAGAACCGTTCCCTTTTCGTCCCGGTTGTTTTCCCAGGTAATGAACTTTCCTGTGTCGTCGTCCTTAACACCCCGGAGCCATTTGAATTTTCCCAGCATGTTATTTTTTGCAAGAACCGTAAAGTTCGTGTTCTCATCTTTTACATAGCGGATAAAATGCTTGTTCCGCGTGGTGCATTTCGTACAGTTTATTTTGTTGTTGGAAATCACGATGTTTCCTTCACCATGTAAATTTCCACTGACATTTACAAAAGTGTAGCCCTGGCGGCCTGAGTGGTACAGTGAGCCTTCTTCGTTCGGTTTGTAGCTGTCGCCGCTGTCATCAAATTCGCTGTTCAGGGTGTTTCCGTCAATCAGAATTTCGCCGTTGTACTCGCCACGGGTTTCGTAAAATCCTCTGATTTTTCCGCCGGCATTTACAACATTTTTATGAACTACACGGGCGCTGTCACACACTGTTCCACAGTTTCCGCTTATATTGAAGGTGTTGTTACAGAATTTTCCGGTGGTTTCCCGCTCGCCGGAGAAGGCACGGCTTCCAAAGTTTCCGTTTACATTAATTGTGTTACCGCTGAATTCAACTTCGTAGGGTGTGTTTTTGTCTACAAAGCGGACATCTGCAATAACTCCGCCGGTGGTTCCCGTTCCATCGGGATTCGGATTGTAATTGAAGGTGTTGTTTCGAATCTTTATGTACGAAAGCATTGTTTCAAAAAGATAGTAACCGGAGTAGCCTTCCAGTTCAAAAGTGTTGTTTTCAATCAGAGTTTCATTTCTTCCCTGGCTCACGGCTCCTCCAAAAGTAAAGAGCTTTGAAGGCAGATCCTTTGCGTAAAAGTAATTTCCTTGAATTCGGACATCGGTAATGTTCTTGCTGGTAGGATAGCCTACTGTGAAAACCATTACGCGGCTCTTGATTTTATCAACATGTTCATCCCGCATTGAATAGACACGGTTGTTCAGGAAATTCACGCCGTTCATACATTCCGAAGCCTTAAAGGCGGCGTTGGATTCCTGCAGGGTGAAAATACCAATCTGTTCGTCGTGGCAGTTGTGGAAGAGGGTACAGTTTGAAACCGTTCCGTTTGCACATTCTTCGCTGTAATAATCCAGGTAGCCCAGGTTTGCTCCGCGGAAAACTCCCGCCATGTTGTACATAAGGCAGTCGTCCACGGTAATATTCTGCCAGCCGGAATAAAGGCTTACATTGGTGTACTGCTTGTCTGTGTGGAGGTCGCATCTTTCAACATAGGGATTTGCCTGATACTGGTTAACATTCTTATCTGAGTCAATGTATTCGCCGTAAGCGCCGCCAAAATCCAGCATGTCTGCACGGGAACTTGGGTCAGCGGGATAAACCGCCTGGTCTCGGATATGACTTGTGATGATGAACTCGCAGTTTCGTATGGTGATGTCGTGGCACTGACTAATCATAATTTCACGGCTGTACCACTGCTGGTCCGCCATCCACACGGCGCATCCTGAATGAGGAGTAAAATAGCGTTCGTCCTCATCGTTGGAAGGGCTGCCGTTTCCGTCTTTGTCCACAAACCAGAAGGTGCGCTTACTGTCGGTTTCCCGGCTTTCAAAAGTAAGGCCTTCAACAAGAACATCGTAGCTGGGGCTGTAAATGTTTAGGTGAGAGCAGCCGGAACCGTTATCCGTGTACAGAACAGAACCGCTGAAAGAGGAAGAACCGCTTTCGTCTCCCAGGGCAAAGCTCCGTTCAAAATCGTCAATTTCGTTCAATTTAAGATGACGGGTCTTAGTTTCGCCCTGCATTTTGAAATTCGGAACAAGAATATTTATCTGAGTAGAAACCCGGTACTGTCCCTGGGGAATATAAAGTTCGATTGGAACAGAATAGTCCTCAACCTTTGCGGCTTTTCCCTTTACTTCGCCGTCCACAAGGCGCGATTCCTGCAGAAGATGGATTGCTTCCATAATTCGGGCGCCGTCGTCGTTTAGGAGGCGTTCTTCCGGCGACAGCGCAAGCCATTCTCGGATTCTGCTGCTTTTTACCTGCCAGCAGTTTCCGCTCCCAAGCTGTTTTAAGTTCAGTTTGTGGTCTTCCGGCCGTAAAAGGCACCACTGACCGGCAGCAGTTTTTAGAGAACTGAAATTTCTGTTTCCGGCACGATTAATTGGAATTTCCGGATTTGTGCTGGAGATTTCGTAAAGTGCTTCTCCGCCGTCACCGATTTCAGAGTATCCTTTTGTGCGGATGAAAGTTCCCGGGCGGAAGGCCTTATCCCGAGTTTCGATGCTGTTTTCTTTTCCGTATGTGGTGTTCACGCTGTATTCAGAAACTTCGGTGTAGCCCTTTTCCTTTGCGGTTTTTCCCTTTACTTCTCCGTCCACAAGGCGCGATTCCTGCAGAAGGTGGATGGCTTCCATAATTCGGGCGCCGTCGTCGTTTTGGAGGCGTTCTTCTCTGGTCATATTGAGCCATTCACGGATTCTGCTGCTTTTTACCTGCCAGCAGTTTCCGCCACCAAGCTGCTTTAAGTTCAGTTTGTGGTCTTCCGGCCGTAA
>JAILKG010000329.1 GCA_024693915.1 Treponema sp. | reverse complement strand
TGGTTGTCTATCTTGTATTTACCGGAGTAAAATCCATAGGTAAAAGAAAGGCAAATAATTCTGCTATATTAAAAGAAGTTACTCTGGTACAGGATGGAAAACTTGACAGTCAGAACGAAGGAAAACTTGTTCTGGTAAGCGGAAGTCTTTCCCTGGAAAAATTTCTTGAACTTCCGGAACTTAATAATCCTTTAAATACTTTTAAGGTTGAAAGAAAAGTTGAAGAATTTGTGAAAAATACTGACAAAAATGGTAATGTTCACTATGACTGGGAAGAAAGAAGCCAGCCAAAAGATTATCCTTCCTGTCCCCTTGATACTCTTGTGACAGAGACTATTACAGTTCCTGTAAAAGTGGGTGATTTTGATATTGATCAAAAGGGTCTTTCAAAGCTTCCTGCCCGGGACAATTTTTCTAACTTTGATATTCCTGTAATCCAGGGCCTTGAATGGAACGGCTTAAATTATTCAAACCCGGCCCACAAGGATAATGACTATGTAGGGGATGTAACTCTGGATTATTACTATTATGACATGGGAAAATATCCGGAAGTTTCAATTCTTGCCCGACAGTCTTCTTCTTCATTTGTTCCCTATAATCTGGGAAAAAGTGAAATTTACGAGATCTGGCCTGAAAAAATTGATTCCCTGGATAAACTTTCTAAAAAACTTGCCGGTCAGGTAAAATCTGAAGGAAAGAACAGATTTATTTTTATTGCAATTATTGTAGTTATTGCAGTGCTTCTTCTTGTAAGTTCTAATAAAAATAAGGCAGCAGCAGGAAAAGGCGAATCAGAGGCAGCTGCCGGAGAAAAAGCTGACAAGGCTGAGGAAAGAAAAGTCAGCATTTCTGAAGAAGCAGAAGTAACTGCCGGAGAAAACAATGATCATGAAAATCAGGATTCTTCTTTTGATGATCAAGAGAATGACGGGGAAGAAGAGGGCGGAGTATAGAGAAGGCTTTTTCCCTCATACGCTTTATTGACACGCTCCTGGCATTTGGTTATTATGTATAAACTTTTAGAATTACTACGGAAGAGGTGTGATTTTTTCTTCTATCTTACTTCAGGGAAAGACCTGCACTTTTTACCGCCTATTTCTAAAAAATATTTTTAAGGAGTAAGTAAATGGCACTTACAAAAGAAACAACATCTTCAATCGTATCAAAGTACGGTGCAAAAGAAGGCGATACTGGTAGCGTAAAGGTTCAGATTGCTCTTCTTACAGAAAGAACAAAGCAGCTTACAGAGCACACAAAAGCATTCCCAAAAGATGCTGGTGCTAAGCGTGCACTTCTTAAAGTAGTAGGACAGAGAAGAAAGATGCTCCGCTACTTCGAACGCACAGACCTTGAAGGTTACCGTGCATTCATCAAGGAACTTGGACTTAGAAAATAGTTTTTGTTTTTTGAAAAAAGCCGCTTTCGTTTTGAAGGCGGTTTTTTTATTTAACAGTTTCCAGTCTGATAAAAAGCTGCACGGGATATTTAAAATTTCTAAACTTAACAAATTTAAAAACGGGTGATATAATCCTTTCCGAAATTATTATCGGAGGAGATTATATGAAGTCATTTAAAAATTTCTATAAGAAAATCAGTCTTTTTAAGGATGCTAAAAAAAAGCAGGCCCTTACAATTCTATTTTCTTCACTTTTAATTATTGCCTTTTTCTTTTCTTCCTGTGTGGCACAGACAGGTGGAAATAATGAAAATTCAGATATTTCTTCAATTTATATAAGCGAGGGCTTAAAGCAGCAAACTTATGCTGTAGGTGGAAAATTAAATCTTTCCGGACTTAAGGTAACTGTCCGTTATAAAGATGGCAGCGAAAAGCAGGTTACTGACTATAGTGTTTTTCCTGCAGAAGGAAGCATTTTAAGCCAGGCAGGTGAAAATATAATCACTGTAAGTTATAAGGGATTTACAGCAACTTTTTCAGTTCAGGTAAATTCTTCTGAGAAGCCTCTTTCAATTTCCGTAAAAAAAATGCCTGATAAAGTTGAATATA
>JAILKG010000325.1 GCA_024693915.1 Treponema sp. | reverse complement strand
ATCAAGAAAAACCCTTACTTTACATTTACATTCTTTTGCATATTTTGAAAAATATCTTATATCAAAGGCGGCTTCGCTCATTAAGTCATCAGGATAAAAATCCACATTGATAGTTTCTTCCTTTCCGCTTTCTTCAAGACGGCTTAAAGCACCGTTCATGC
This sequence comes from Treponema sp., assembly GCA_024693915.1. Lineage (GTDB taxonomy): Bacteria > Spirochaetota > Spirochaetia > Treponematales > Treponemataceae > Treponema_D. Next base: position 2,198 of record JAILKG010000325.1, on the reverse strand, counting down.
GGATGATAGAAAGAAAGGCCTTAACGCATTTTTCCGGGGCTGACCTTTTATTTAAATAATCTTTAATAAATTTTATTACCAGCTCCTCAATTTCAAGGTGACTTTTAGAACAGAGATTTACGCTTTCCCTTACAAAATCTTCATAGCCATTTGAACGAACCCACTTATAAAAATCTTCAAAAAAAGCAGAAGGCTTTTTATTAAAGTAATAAAGCATGGAATTAAAAAAAGGAACTGAACGGGCCTGATTATATAAAAAACTCACAGCCAGACTTAAAAAAGAGGCGTTTTTCATGTCTTTTTCAGAAAATTTATCAGTTCTTATAACATGGTAAGGAGCTTCCTTCTGCCATACAAGGGAAAGGCTTTCTGCTTCGTCATAAAGACTTGTTCCAGGAAGAACAGAAAGACAGAAAGTTTCAAGATTATTTGGATATAGTGAAATTGCGTAATCAATGCTCTTTTTAAAGCCATCCAGACTATCCCCAGGTAAACCGTAAATCAAATCAAAACCAAAAACTACCCCACACTCATTGAGATAGCCGATATTTCTTGAAAAGACTTTTTTATCCAGAGACCTTTTTACAAGCTTTAAAACTTCCCTGTCTGCACTCTGAAGGCCAAACTGAAGGGCGCAGCGGACTTTTGTAAATGCTTTTGCCATTTCCCTGTCTATAAATTCTGCCCTGGCCTCAAAATAAAAGAAAATATCCGGAGCTTTTTTTGAAATTAAATCCAGCATGGATAGAGCCCTTTTTTTATCAGCATTGTAGGTTGGATCCAGAACAAATACCTGTCTTATTTTTTCTTTTGCAAAAAGATCCAGCTCCTTTTTAAGCCTCTCTTCAGGAAAATAACGGATTTTCTTTTCTCCCTTGGATTCATAGCAGTAGGAACATTTAAAAGGACAGCCCCTGGCAAGTTCCCAGAGAGCCCCCTGATATTCAGAAAGTTTAATTTCACCGGAAAGATATGGAGAAACAAGTTTACCCAAATCCTTTACAGAACCGAATAAAATTTTATTTTTTGAAAGAAAATTTTTCCCGCTGATTAAATCTTCTAACAACAACGGAGCTATTTCTTCTCCCTGGCCTGAAACAAGATAATCAAATTCAGAAAAAGATGATGGAGAACTTGTTACCTCAGGACCGCCGGCAATTGTAATAACTGAAGGGAATTCTTCTTTGATTTTTTTGGAAAGCTGACAAAGAATTTTCCTGTTCCACACAAAAAGGCTAAAAAGAATAAAATCCGGAATCCAACAGTTTCCATCCCCTTCGGTCTTAGCTTTCTGGTCAGGAGAGGAAGTCTTTTTGCCAGCAGAATTTACAGCATCTGAATTTTTTGCATCTGAAAAAGAAGAAAGAATTATTTTTTTGCAGAAATCTACTGCATTTTCTTCTGAAAAACCTTCATCTTCCTTTGAGCACTTTAAAAGCTTTGTTTCAAGCTTATCTTTCAAAGGAGGATATGCTTTTATGGAAGATGAAATACAGGCGGCCCCTAAAGGAAGGGCCTGAGGAGAAGTTTCAATAAGGAGAGTAAAAACCAGGGCTTTTTTCATGCTCTACCGGTAAAACTAAAGGCCTAAAAGCTCTTTAGCATTTTCGTAAAGTATCATATCTTTTTCTTTTGAGTTGAGAGAAAGTTTATCAAAACGCCTGAGTTCGTCATTATGACTCCACATTGGAAAATCTGAGCCAAAAAGGAAACGCTCTACCCCGTGGGCTTTTATCATATTGTCAGCCTTTTCATAGGGCAGTTTCCACAGTGTACTTGAAGTATCAAAATACAGGTCCTTACCGCAGAGAATTTCCAGAGATTTATCCCATTCCGTATAACCGCCAAAGTGAGCAGCAACAATTTTTAGTTCAGGATGCTTTTCGTGTACCCTTAAAATTCTTTTTGGACCAGAAAAATCAAAACGGGCATCTCCTGCATGAAAAAGAACGATTAAATTCAAACTTGAACAAATTTCATAGACTCCATCCATTTTTTCACTGTCAGCTTTAAATTTCTGAAAATCCGGATGCAATTTTATCCCTTTTAAGCCTTCTTTTTTGATTTTTTTTAATTCATCTTCAAAATTTTCAAAATCCGGGTGCATTGTACCAAAACCGATGAATTCGGAATGCTCATTTACTTCTGAAAGAATAAAATTATTTATTGAAGAAACCTGTTTTTCTCCGGTTGCAGCA
>JAILKG010000317.1 GCA_024693915.1 Treponema sp. | reverse complement strand
CCCATTGAATAGATAGGTAAAACTAATATACAATTTGCCTGCGTTTAATAAATATGACAAGGACATATTACGTAAAAATTGAAGGAATCTACTGCGAACACTGCAGAACTACAATTTCTTCATTTATTAAGAAAGCAGATTCTAAAAGCTCTGTAAAAATTTCGGGCAATATAGCCAGAGTAATGTCCGCTGAACTTTCTAAACAGGATATTGCTGGTGCTGTCACGCGTTCCGGTTATATTACAAAAGAAGAATGGATTGCAGAGGATTTTAATAAGTGGAAAATCCTTCAAGTCCTTCAGCTTTTTGGAATTATTGCTTTTCTTCTGCTTCTTCGATTTCTCCTTAAAAAAATACTGGGGTATGATATTCTGAATGTTATTCCCGTAATTGATGAAAGAGCATCGCTTGCAGCTATTCTGATTGCAGGATTTTTAACAAGCTTTCACTGCGTGGGAATGTGTGGGGCAATAAATCTTGCTGTTTCTAAAACTCCTAAAAAAGCCCTTTTATATAATTGCGGAAGGGTTTGGTGTTATTCTGCAGTCGGATTTTTTGCGGGCCTTGTTGGTAAGACTTTTTCTGTAAATCAAACCCTCCTGGGCATTATAATTATTCTCTTAAGTCTTTTTATGGTTATTTTTGGACTTTCAATGTCAGGTCTTTTTTCTGTCAGCTTTAAGCATAGGGCTATGCCTGCCGGAGTAAAGACTTCAAGCGTATTTATAACCGGAATCTTAAATGGTTTTATGCCCTGTACCCCTTTGATTACCATGCAGGTTTACGCTGTTTCTACAGCAAGTCCTATAAAGGGATTTTTATCAATGTTAACCTTCGGACTTGGAACTCTTCCCATGATGTTTGGCGTCAGCTTTTTTCAAAACTTTTTTGCTCAGAAAAAGGAAATATTACAGAAAATTCTTGCAACCTTTATTCTTCTTTTGGGTTTATCGATGGGATTACGTGGCCTTACAGGTCTGGGATTTACTGGCTTCTCAGCAAAGCCGTCTCTGAATAATTGGAAAGTCGCAGAACTTTCAGCTGATGGAAAAAGTCAGAATGTCGAAATCTCTCTTTCGTATGACGGCTATGAAAATTTTGCCGTAAAAAAGGGGATTCCGGTAACTATGATAATTAATGCAGAAGAAGATTTCATTACCGGCTGCAATAACCGGATTATAAGCAAAGATTTTGCTTTTGATAAAACATTAACTGCGGGTAAAAATGAAATTACATTTTTGCCCCAAAAAAAAGGAACTTATGTATACACCTGCTGGATGTATATGCTTAAAAATAAAATCTATGTTTACGAGGACTGATATGAAAAGAAAAAATATTTTTACTCTTTTATTTTCATTTATCTGTTTTACAGGTCTTGGTTTTGCAAATGCAAAAAATCCTGTTTTTTTTAATCCTGCTGCAGAAAACGGAATGATTTCCATTAAAAAATCTCAACTTTCAAAAGATGCAGCCTTTGTAAATTACAAGGTGGGCGAAATTACAGTGCAGCTGATAGCGGTAATTGCTGATGATAATACTTACAGGGTTTCTTTTAATACCTGCCAGAGCTGTAATCCTTCTCCAAAGGCATATTTTCTTCAAAAAGGAAGAAAACTTGTCTGCCAGAACTGTGGGAATCAGTTTACGATGAATGATGTAGGGGCGGCTTCTTTTGGTTGTAATCCTGCCCGCATTCCTTTTACTCAGACTGACACAGAAATTTTTGTTTCTACAGAAATTCTTGAAAAAGCTGCTCCTGCCTTTAGACTTTGGCAGGGGATGACAAAATAAGGAGTGTAGTTTTGGCTGCTATCATTGAATTAAAAAATATTACAAAAACCTTTATACAGGATAAAAAAACTTTTAATGCCGTAGAGAATGCATCTGTTTCTATTGAAAAAGGTGACATTTTTGGAATTATCGGATTTTCAGGCGCTGGTAAATCAACTCTGGTTCGCACTATAAACTTGCTGGGACGACCTACTTCTGGAAGCGTTATTGTAAAGGGTAAGGATTTTCTCTCTCTTTCGCAGAAAGAACTTCGCGAAGAACGAAAGAAAATCGGAATGATTTTTCAGCATTTTAATCTGTTGAATAGTCGTAATGTTTTTGAAAATGTTGCTTTTCCTCTTAAGCGTTCAGGCCTTTCAAAAGAAGAAATTGCCAATAAAGTTCATTCTCTCTTAAAACTTGTAGAGATTGATGAAAAATCAAAAAACTATCCGGAACAGCTTTCGGGCGGACAAAAACAGAGAGTTGCGATTGCCCGTGCTCTTGCAAATGATCCCGATATTCTTTTGTGTGATGAAGCCACAAGTGCCCTTGATCCGACTACAACGAAATCAATTCTAAAACTGCTTAAAAAGCTTAAGGAAAAACTCGGACTTACAATTGTAATCATTACTCATCAGATGGAAGTAATTAAGGAAATCTGTGATAAGGTTGCTGTAATGGAAAATGGCAGAATTGTAGAGCAGGGTGATGTATTTACAATTTTTGCAACTCCTAAAGACGAAGTTACCAGACGCTTTATTCGTTCTACGTCAAATCTTTCAAAGGTAGAAGAACTTATTGCCGAAGATTCTCCAGTAGTTCATCTGGAAAGAGATGAAAAGCTTGTACGTTTTACCTACATAACCAAGAATGTTTCTGAACCTTTGATTTCTGCTATTTCCCGACTTTATGAAGTTACAATTAATATCATTTTTGCAGAAATTGAGATTGTTCAGGATGCGCCGATTGGCGGTACTGTTGCAATTGTCAGTGGTGAAGATGCAGTAATTGAAAGAGCCTTAAAGCATATAAAGGCGCTTGATGTTGGTGTTGAAGTATTGAAGGAAGGAGGAAGATAATGGATTTTATTAAAGTAATTTTACCTAATGTTTCAAAGCACCCGGAACGTTTTTTTAACGGGCTTTTGGAAACCTTTATAATGACCCTCTGGTCTGGTGCAATCAGTTTTGTACTTGGTCTGATAATCGGAATTATAATTACTGTTACAAAAAAAGGTGCTATTCTTGAAAACAAACCTGTATATCAGTTTTTTGACAAATTGATAAACCTTTTCCGCTCTGTTCCTTTCATCATTTTGCTTACCGGTGTTATGCCGCTTTCCCGCCTGATTATGGGAACTGCAATTGGTGTGCGCGGTGCTATTGTGCCTCTTGTTTTTGGAACTGTACCTTTTTTTAGCCGCCAGATTGAAAGTGCGCTTGCAGAAGTTGATGGCGGGGTAATTGAAGCTGCCGAAAGCATGGGGCTTTCTCATTTAGACATTATTTTCCGTGTCTATCTTAAAGAAAGCGTAGCTCCAATTGTTCGTGTAACAACAATTACCACCGTGAGCCTTATAGGTCTTACTGCAATGGCCGGTGCTGTTGGTGCCGGTGGACTGGGAAATTATGCAATCATGTATGGTCACGATAGAAATCAGCTTGATGTTACCTGGCTTACAATTGTTGTTCTTGTTATTGTAGTGAATTTAATTCAGCTGGCAGGAAATAGAATTATCAAGAAAAATAAACACTAAAATCTGCTGAAATTTTTAATTACCTATTGACTGAGTAGGTTGTAAAACTGTATAACAGTGTCAATGTTAAACCTACTTATTTTGTAGGTAATTAAAAAAAGGCACAGACGGAGGTGTTCTATGAAAAAAATAATCACAGCAGTTTTAATTGGAGCAGTTGCTCTCTCATCAGTTTTTGCAGCTAAAAAAACAAGTACAGTTGTAAAATTGGGCGTTGTTGGTTCCATTTACGAAGATTTATGGGCACCGGCTCAGAAGGCACTTAAAAAACAGGGAATCGACCTTAAGTTTGTTCAGTTCTCTGATTATGTTACACCAAACAATGCGCTTTCAAATGGCGAAATTGATTTGAACGCTTTCCAGCACAGAATCTTCCTTCAGAATGAAATTGATAATCACAACTACGATGTAAAACTTATTGGAAATACCTTTATCATTCCTTTGAATCTTTATTCAGTAAAAGTAAAATCTACAAAAGAGCTTAAAGCTGGCAGTATTGTTGCAATTCCTAACGATGTAACAAATGGCGGTCGTGCAATCAAAGTTCTTGCAGCTGCAGGTCTTATTACTCTTAAGAAGGATGCAGGTTTTAATCCAACCGTAAATGAAATTGCAGAAAACAATAGCGGTATTGTAATTAAGGAACTTGCTGCAAATACAATTCCTTCTGCACTTAAAGATGTTGATGCCGCAATTGTAAACGGAAACTATGCACTTGATTTTGGAATTAAAACAGAATCTGCAATTTTCAAAGATACATCTGTTGACGAAAAAGCTTACTGGAACCTTATTGCTGCCCGCGGTAAGGATTTGCAGGATAAATCAAAAGTTGAAGTTTACAAAAAAGTTGTAAAAGCCTTCCAGACTGCTGATACAGAAAGAGTTTTCAATGAAGACTTCGGTGGTTACTTTATTAAAGAAGGCTGGGATATTGAAGAATTTTAATTATGTCAAAGATTGATAAACTTTCTTCTATAATAATTGATACTTCGCGGGTGGTTTATGCACCTGCGATTGAGGCCAAATATCTTTCAGATACACTTGGCCGCAAAAAAGGCGAGGCATCTGCACTTGTATTCCCTCTTTCTACAGAAGAGGTAAGTGCAGTTGCAAAGTTTGCCTTTGAAAATAACATTCCGCTTACACCACGTGGAGCCGGCACCAATCTTGTTGGCTCTACAGTTCCTCATGATGGGGCAATCATCATAGATTTTTCTTTGATGAATAAAGTTCTTGAACTTGATAAAGAGAATTGTACAGCCTGGGTTGAACCTGGAATTATTCTTGAAGATTTCCAAAAATACGTAGAAAGTCAGGGACTTTTTTATCCGCCGGATCCGGGCGAAAAACGCGCTTCTATTGGTGGAAACATTTCTACTAATGCGGGCGGTATGAGGGCTGTTAAGTACGGAGTTACAAGAAACTACGTTATGGCTCTGGAACTTGTCAAGTCCGACGGAACAGTGCTTACAGTGGGGACTAAGAACCGTAAGGATACAACCGGTCTTGATTTGAAGGATATTGTTATAGGATCGGAAGGAACTCTTGCAATAATCACAAAGTGCCTTTTGCGGTTTATTGGAAAACCAGAAAAATCGCTGAGCGTACTGGTTGGTTTTAACTCTCTTAAGGCAGGAATAGAAGCTGTTCCTCAAATCCTAAAAGCAAATCTTAATCCTACTGCGCTTGAATTTATAGAAAGAAAAGTCGTAAAGCTTGGTGAAGATTTTTTAAAGATAAAGTTTCCTCTTGAAAACGAAGCTTATCTTCTTTTAACCTTTGACGGAAGTGCAGATGAAATAGATGCTGCATACAAAAAACTTTCCCTTGTTCTAAAAAATTCTGCAGAAAAAATAATTTCGCTTGATGATACAGAACTTTCTCAGAATGTATGGAAAATCCGGGGCTGTCTTGTAAAGGCTGTGGAAGCAGTAAGTGAGCAGGAACCGCTTGATATTGTTGTTCCAATTTCAAAAATTGATGATTTTGTTAACTTTGTGAACAGGCTTGAAGCTGAAAGCGGAATGCAAATGATTAGCTTTGGTCATGCAGGGGATGGCAATGTTCATTTGTGCGTGGTTCGTGGCGAACGCAGCGAAGAAGTCTGGCAGAAAGAACTGCACGAAAATCTTGAAAAACTTTATGCAAAGGCTCATAATCTTGGCGGATTAATTTCTGGAGAGCATGGACTTGGCGTAAGTAAGCGCGATTTCTTTTTTGCAGAAACTTCAAAAGCGAATGTTGAACTTATGAACGCCGTAAAAAGCGCCTTTGACCCGAAAAGAATTCTGAATTCAAAAATCAGCTATGTAAAATAAAAAGGGGGCTCCTTTATGCCAGCATTGTCAACTCGAACTGCGAATTTTACTGACAGCGTAATCCGCCGCATGACGCGTATTTCAAATCAATATGGAGCTGTAAATCTTTCGCAGGGCTTCCCTGATTTTGAACCACCTCGCGATATTCTTGAACGACTTGCCCAGGTCACAAAAGAAGACTTTCATCAGTATTCTACAACCTGGGGTGCACAGAATTTCCGTGAGGCGCTTGCTGCAAAAATTACGCATTTTTCTGGCATTACGGTAAATCCTAATGAAGAGCTTGTTGTTACCTGTGGTTCTACCGAGGCAATGATGGCTGCAATGATGAGCGTAACAAATCCCGGCGATAAGGTAATTGTTTTTTCTCCTTTTTACGAAAATTACGGTGCCGATACAATTTTAAGTGGTGCAGACCCAATTTATGTTCCTCTTATTCCGCCCACATTTTCTTTTGATGCAAATGTTCTGGAAGAGGCTTTTAAACAGAAGCCAAAGGCAATTATTGTATGTAATCCATCAAATCCCTGCGGAAAGGTTTTTACACGTGAAGAACTTACCGTTATTGCTGACCTTGCAAAAAAATACGACACCTTTGTAATTACAGATGAAGTTTACGAGCATATTCTATATAAGCCTAATATTCACACTTATATGGCAAGTCTTCCGGGGATGAAGGAACGAACCATAACCTGTAATTCACTTTCAAAAACCTACTCAATTACAGGCTGGCGACTTGGCTATACTCTGGCCAATCCTGAAATCACAGACAGAATTAAAAAGGTTCACGATTTTCTTACAGTAGGTGCGGCTGCTCCTTTACAGGAAGCTGCTGTTACAGGCTTAAAATTTGGTGACGATTATTACCATGACTTGCAGGTAAAATATACTTCTAAAAGAGATTTGTTTCTTCGCGGACTCGATACAATCGGCTTAAAACATACAGTACCGGAAGGTGCATATTATATTCTGATTGATATTTATGAGTTCGGTTATGATTCTGATCTGGAATTTGCAGAAGCCCTGGCTCGTGATGTTGGAGTTGGCTCTGTACCTGGTTCAAGTTTCTTTAAGGAAAAAGAAAACCGTTACGTGCGTCTGCATTTTGCAAAAAAAGACGAAACCTTAAACGAAGCTTTAAACCGCCTTTCTGATATCAGAAATAAATTGAGGCATTAATGACATATACAGAAATTTTTGAACATCTTCATTCGTATCCAGAACTTCAGTTTAAAGAAGTTGAAACAACAGTTTTTATAAAAAAAGTTCTGGTGGAAGAAGGTATAGAAATTCTTGATTTGCCATTAAAAACCGGACTTGTTGCAAGAATTAAAGGTGATAAGCCCGGCAGAAAAATTGCCTTTCGCGCAGATATTGATGCTCTTCCACTTGAAGAAAAAACAAACCTTCCGTACAAATCAAAAAATCCGGGCGTTATGCATGCCTGCGGACACGATATTCACATTACAGTTGGAATTGAAACTGCAAAACGCCTGAATAAAATCCGTGATGGACTTTCCGGCGAAATCCTTTTTGTTTTTCAGCCATCAGAAGAAAACGGAAAAGGTGCTCTGGAAATTTTAAAAACCGGTGTTCTTGATGGAATAGATGCAATTTTTTCTCTTCATTCAAGTCCGCTTTTAGAAGTTGGCGAACTTGGAATAAAAGAAGGCGCAATAACGGCCGCAGTTGATTTATTCAAAATCAGGATGAAGGGAGCTGGCTGTCATGGGGCAGAACCCCATAACGGAAGAGACCCGATTGTTGCCAGTGCCGCTCTTATCAATTCCATTCAGACAATTGTTTCCCGAAATTTAAATCCGGTGTCTCCGGGACTTGTAAGCATTACCCATATTGAAGGTGGTTCAAACTGGAACATTATTCCGGAAGAAGTAATTTTGCAGGGAACTATAAGAACTGTAGAAAAATCTGAACGCAGTTTTGTAAGTCAGAGAATTTGTGAAATTGCAGAATACACTGCAAAAGCTTATGGAGAAAGTGCTGAGGTAGAAATTGAAAACGCTCCTCCCTGCACAGATAACGATAAAGAACTTTCTGAATATGCCTGGAAAATTGCAGAAAAGCTTGGCTTAAAGGCTTTTCGTCCACAAATTACTATGGTGGGAGAAGATTTTGCCTATTATCAGGAAAAATTTAAGGGTATTATGGTCTGGCTTGGAGTTGGAAAAACAAAATCCTTGCATAATCCTGAATTTTTTGCAAATCCTAAGGCCATAGAAGTTGGCGCTCAGTATTTTGCAGAATTATTAAAAGATTATAGTCAAAGATGATGATTAGTCGTTAAATCCCTTCTGCAAAGGTAACCCGCTTTTCAAATTTAAAGGCTTCCAGGAACTTTTTAGCCCGCTCTGTTTTAGGAGCGGTAAAGAATTCTTCAGGGGTTGCTTCTTCAACAATTACACCTTCATCAATGAATATAATTCTGTCGGCTACTGCGCGGGCAAACTCCAGCTGGTGGGTTACAATCAGCATAGTGCGGCCTTCTTTTGCAAGATCCATCATAACATCAAGAACTTCGCGAACCATTTCCGGGTCAAGGGCGGCAGTTACTTCATCAAAAAGCAGGACTTCCGGGTTCATGCAGAGGGCGCGGACAATGGCAACGCGCTGTTTCTGACCGCCTGATAGCTGGCGGGGATAGAAATCCTTTTTTTCAAGGAGGCCTACGCGGGCCAAAAGCTTTTCTGCCTGTTTTGTAACTTCTGCCTTGTCGCGCTTTTGAGCTTTTACCGGCCCCAGAAGAACGTTATTTAAAACCGTCATGTTTGGAAAGAGGTCATAGCTCTGGAAAACCATTCCTACCTTCTGGCGGATAAGGTGCATGTCATTTTTACGGTTACTGATAACCTGGCCGTCCAGAAGAATTTCTCCCCCCTGAATTGATTCAAGGCCGTTTATACAGCGGAGCAGGGTAGATTTTCCGCAGCCTGAAGGCCCCAGAATTACTACAACTTCGCCTTTTTCAACATTCAGGGAAACGCCTTTTAAAATTCCACCTGCTTCTTTAAATGATTTTTCAAGGTTATTTATTTTCAATAATGACATAAAAGGGCTCCTGTTTAATCCTTATTCTTTTTTTCAAGTTTGTCAGCGGCAAGGGAAAGAGGCCAACAGACAATAAAGTACATGAGGAAAATCACGCCGTAAACTGCAATGGCGGCGGTAGGTATGGTAAGGCGATTTGCCTCGATAATCTGCTGTCCGATTTTTACGACTTCAATTACGCCGACGAATACGACAAGGGAAGTTGTCTTTATCATTCGGGTAATCAAATTCATACTGAGGGGAACAAGCCGTTTGATTGTCTGAGGAATGATTATATAGAAGAAAATCTGTTTTTCTGTAAGTCCGATGGCCCGGCCGCTTTCATACTGATGGCGGGGAATTGATTCAAGTGAGCCGCGGACTAAATCTCCCATTTCAGCAGTGCCCCAGAGGGTAAAAACTATGATGCTGGCAGCTTCTCCAGAAATTGAAATGCCGAATGCGTGGGTAATTCCAAAGTAGGCGAGGAAAAGCAGCACCATCTGAGGCATGATACGCATAAACTCCAGATAAATATTGCAAAGAACCTTGATGATGCGGTTTTTGCGGGTCAAAATGATTCCGAATACAAAGCCCAGCAGGATGGAAAGAAGGACAGAAACTGCCGCAATCCAGATTGTAACCCAGAGGCCACCCATAAGGCGGGGAAAGTTTTTTCCCTTAAAAAGAACGCTGAAGGCTGTTGAAATTGCTGTATAAAAATCCTGGTTTTCCATAGCGTGCTAACCCCGGTAAAAATTCAGCTTCTTTTCTAAAATCCGTGCGATTATAGAAACTGGAAGCAGGATGATAAAATATGCAATTACTAAAAGCAAAAGTGATTCTTCTGTTTTGTAATAGAGTCCGATTAAATCCTTTGCAACGTACATAAGGTCGGCAAGGGCAACTGCACTGAAAACCGAAGTTTCCTTGAGCAGAAAGATGATGTTTGCAACGACGCCCGGAACAGAAACCGCAGCCGCCTGAGGCAGAACAACGTAGCGTACAATCTGCACTTTATTCAGGCCGATGCACATTCCGCTTTCCAGCTGAGGTCGTCCCACAGTTCCAAGTGCGCTTCGGAAGGTTTCTGTCATGTATGAGCCGCCTAAAAAAGTAAGTCCGATAATTCCGCAGGCCTGACTTGAAAGCTTGATTCCAAGGCGGGGAAGTGCAAAATACAAAAAGAAAAGCTGAATCAAAAGGGGTGTGTTACGTGAAAGCTCTGTGTAAATACGAACAATAGGATTTAAAACAGGTATTTTCCAGTAACGTACGATTGCGCAGAAAATACCTGTTACAAAAGAAAGTAGAATTCCGATAAAGCCAATCCGAAGGGTGAGAAAGCTTGCCTCAACGTACATCGGAATGACTTGTTTTATAAAATTGATGTCCATAAACTTTTAATGCAGCGAATAGTTTTCGCTGCCGTTTATCCTACAATTTTCCGCCTTCTACTACAAGGCTGTCTGCATCAGAATCCGCACCGTAAACTGCGCGCAATGTTGCCTCATAGTCAGCGTGGAAGAAGTTTTCTTTACCAAGTTCTACGATTTCGTTGTTGATCCAGTCAAGAAGATCCTTATTTCCCTTCTGAACTGCACCTGCAATTGCATCAAGGCTTCCGATTGAGTCAGCACCTGCGCCTACAGCAAACTTTGGATTTTCGATAGCCCAGGCAAGAACCTCTGTGTTGTCTGTAGAAAGTCCGTCTCCGCGTCCGTCAAGAAGGGCGTTGTAAGCTTCTGAATACTGGTCGAACTTCAAAAGATTGATTTTCGGATAGTTTTTAGAGAAGTAGCTTTCTGCTGTTGTTCCCTTTGCAATAATCAAAGTTTTTCCGTTGAGCTGAGCAGGGTCAGTTACCAGAGCTGATTTTGGAGAAACGATTCCAAGAGCAACCTTCATGTAAGGAAGGGCGAAGTCAACTTTTTCTGCACGTTCAGGTGTTACAGTGAAGTTTGCAAGAACAAGGTCAACCTTTCCTGTTGCAAGAACTTCTACGCGGGCAGCAGCTTCAACCGGCACGTATTTTACTTTTACGCCAAGATCTTTTGCGATGCGGTTTCCAAAGTAAACGTCGTAGCCCTGGTATTCACCGTTTTCGTCAACATAACCGAATGGTTTTTTGTCGCTGAATACGGCAATTTTAATTGTCTTGCTCTTTTTGATTTCTGCAACTGTGCGGCCATTTTTGCCTTTAGCAGAAAGTGGTGAAAGTGCTGTGGCTGCAAGGGCAGCGGCAATAATAATTTTTCCGAATTTTTTCATAGATGCGTCTCCTATAAGTGATTTTTTGTATTTTCTACCTAGCAAAAACCTAGGCGAAACTGTATGATGAAGTTATACAAAACATTACCTACTAAGTCAATAGGTAATATAAAAATTTTCTAAATTGACAGAAATTATCAATCTGACTATGATAGCCGCAAGTAAAAAAGGAAGGAAAGTATGAAGCAGATGACCATTGCCTACGCCGTAAAAGAAGGCCTTTATCTTAATTTGACTAACCGCTGTCCCTGCGCCTGTACATTCTGTATACGCAATGAAGGTGATGGTGTTTATGGAAGTAACCCTTTGTGGCTTGAGCATGAGCCTTCTTTTGAGGAAGTAAAGGCTGCCCTGGAAGCTGCTGACTATAAAAAATATAAGGAAGTTATTTTCTGCGGATACGGAGAGCCGACCGAAGCTCTGGATGTACTTTTGAAAACCGCCCGCTATATTAAGGCAAACTCCAGCGTACGTCTGCGCCTGAATACCAACGGACTGGGAAACCTCATTCACTCCAAAGACATTACACCTTTATTTGAAGGCCTGATAGATGCTGTTTCCATCAGCCTGAATACCAGCAGCCCGGAAAACTATCTGGAAACTATCCGTCCCCGCTTTAAGGAAAAAGCCTTTCCGGCCCTGCTTGAATTTACCCGCCTTGTAAAGGAGCATGTTCCTTCAGTTACAATGACCACTGTTTCTACAACAATTACGCATGAAGATGAAGCCGGCTGCCAGAAAATCTGCGACCAGCTTGGCGTAAAATACAGAATCCGGGAATTCAGCGGTCAGAGCGAACAGAATAAAACAGCGTAAGACAGCAATAAACAAGAAAAGCGGCTATGAGTAAAACTCAATTGCCGCTTTTTTTTACTTTAGTAATTCCATTTAATCAGATGCTTTTTAAGCAGATTTATAAGTGAATTTAAAAGGGTTACCACAAGTCCTATAAAAATAATTCCGGCAATTGCTTTTGTGTAATTTGCAAAGCTGAGTGAGTAGCGCACATAGTAGCCCATGCCGTTATCCGCACCAAGCATTTCGGCAGCCGTAAGAGTCATGAGGGCTGTGGACAGATTGATTGGCAGGGCATTGATTATTCGCGGAAGATTAAAAGGAATAATCACCCTGAAAAGGATAGTTGGCACCGAAAGATTCAGAACAATTGCTGAGTTTATAATCTTTTTTTCAACAAAACGGGTGTTGTTTATTGCGCCCATGAAGGTTCCCCAGAAAATGCTCAAAAAGATGACAAAAAGGCTTGCCATTTTAAAGGTTGGCAAGATTAAAACCACGTATGGAGTATAAATAAGGGGCGGCACTGTGGAAATGGCCTTTGCAATCGGGTAGATTGCGTTACACAGCCTGTTGTTCCAGCCGACAATTGTTCCAAGAACTACGGCACATATTAAGGCGCTTAGCATTCCGACCATCAGCAGATACATGGAGCTTACAAAACCAAGCAGAATGCTTTTATATTCATCAATGAAAACATGAAAGACGTTTTCCGGTGCCGGCACAAAAATGTAAGGAAAAACGTTAAGTCTTGAAACAAAAAATTCCCAGAACCAGAGTACAATAAAAACAAACCCTGTTATGTCCCTGGATGAAAGTTTTTTTGCAGGCTGAATAGAATCTTTTTTTGAAAACTGAGCAAATAAAAATGCTGTCTCAATCAGAATTACTACAAAAAGAAAGGCATGTACAGATTTCAGGCCGCCCCTCATTTCTGCGCCATATTTGCTTGGAAGACGGAGAGTCAGCAGAATGAGGATAAAAAATATATTTGGAATGTTAATTATTTTTTTATGTTTTTCTTTCATCATAGGGCTCCTTTGTCAGATTCTGTAAGATAGTCAAATTGCTCGTCAAAGAGGGCTGTAATCTGTTCGTAAACCTTTCTTGTTTTTGGCTGAGAAAGGATGTCTCTTTTCTGACGGGGGCGGGGAAAATCAATGTCGATGACAGAATGAATCCGTTTTGGAAGCATAAAGACAATTTTATCTGCCAGAAGGATTGCTTCATCCATATCGTGGGTTACAAAAATGACCGTCTTTTTTTTCATGTCATTATCCCAGAGCCGGAGCAAAAGGGCCTGCAGATTCAGCCTGATTTTTGGATCCAGAGCCCCAAAAGGTTCGTCCATCAGAAGAATGTCTGGATCCGTTGCCATGGCTCTGGCAATTGCAACTCTCTGCTGCATTCCGCCTGAAAGTTCTCCCGGCAGCTTGTCTTCACACTTGTTCAAATCAACTTTTGAAAGAAAATCCATGGCAATTTTCTGGCTTTCCTTGCGTGTCAGTTTTTTTCCGTTTCCTTCCTTTGCTTTTTTTCTGGCATTTTCATAAACCGCAAAGGCAATATTCTGCTTTGCGCTCATCCAGGGAAAAAGCGAATAGTTCTGAAAAACTACAGATCGCTCTGAACCGGCTCCGTCAATTTCTTTTCCGTTGATTTTTATGCTTCCGCTGGTGGGCTTGTTCAGGCCTTCCAGCACGCTTAAAAGGGTTGATTTTCCGCAGCCGGAAGAACCGATTATACAGATGAATTCTCCCTTTTTGATGTTAAGGTTTATGTCCTTTAATGCTTCAAAAGTTGAATTGTCGGCTGTATAAGTAAGATTTAAGTTCTTTATTTCAATTACATTCTGATTTTCACTCTGTTTATTTTCCTGCTCTTCCATAGCTGCCCCCTTCTGACTTCTTTTTGTATTTTATAAAGAAAATTTCTGGTCAAATTCAGGGAATTTTCCGTTGTTTTCCTTAAAATATGTCCACATGTCTTTGTAAAAATTATCATCCGGGAATTCCTGAATTACCTGGCGCAGGGCATCTGCATAAATGGAAATGTCATAGAATTCACAGAGAGGTCTGTCGGTTTCAACATATTTTGACTCAAGAAGAACGTCGTAAACTCCGGCCACACCATTGTAGTTAGGGTCAGGATTGTAGCGGGTGTCCTGACTTGATTCCCGGTCGTAAATAAAGCTGGTAACGTAATCCACTGACTGGCCTGTAGAACGCACAAGGGCATCAATTGAACCGTCCCGGTCTGTTACGTAATCCTTGTAAGCGCGGATTTGACCCTTCAGATAGCCCACGAATTTGTCCCGGTTTGAATCAACGTTTTTCTGATTGAAAGTCTGACGGCAGCATACATAATCTTTTCGCAGGTGAGTTTCAGGGAAGAGGTAGTCTTCTCCTTGATTGATTGCAGTTTCAACGGCGGTTGCTCCAATAAAGCCGATATCTGCACCGCCCTTTTTCCCGCCCTGATGAATGGCCGCAAGAATGGATTCATCGCCTTCCAGAAGCTTAAGTGTATAATCTTTTCCGGCAATAAGGCCGTATTCATTGCGCAGGGTGTCCTTTACAATCATTTCTGATGTGGAAATCAGCTTTGTTGCAATAATCTTTCCCTTCCAGTTATTTATGTCCCTTACTTCTTCTGCCACCTCATGATTTGCGGCAACTGCCATTCCTCCGCTCTGGGTTCCGGCAAGAACTTTGATTTTTCCACCCTGGGCCCCCTTACTAAGCTCAGGAATCAGCTCAAAATAAACGGTATCAAGCTTTCCCAGTTCTACAGAGTCAAAGGCAGCGATGCGGTCAATTTTCTGAATGTCCAGATCCAGACCGTAATCATCAAGATAGCCCTTTTCCCATGCCAGCTGAATTAGAGGACTCAAAAAGGTTGCTGAGGCTGTTTTTCCTACCTTGATTTTAAAAAGTGATTTTTCAACGGCTGCTGCCGAAGCTGACTTTTTACCGCAGCCTGTAAAAGTAGTGGCTACAAGGGCAAGACAAAGACCTGCGGTAGTCAATAATTTAATTTTTTCTGTTTTTTTCATTTTTTCCTCTTTTTCTGAATTATTTCAGAAGCTTTTTCAGTTCATTGATTAAAACTTCATTTTCTTCTTCTGTCCCGATTGAAATGCGCAGCATGTCCGGAAAACCGTATTCTTCACCGGCACGAATCAGAATGCCTTTTTTCTCCAGTTCGTGAACCAGATTTACAGAATCTTTTCCAGTTCTGAAAAAGATAAAGTTTGTGTTGGAAGGCACGTAATAAAGCTTTTCTTCATCAAAAAATCTGTAAAACTGCTGCCTTCCCAGGGTGACATTTTGAATTGTTTTTTTGCGGAAATCCTCGTCCTTTAGAGCCGCAAGTCCTGCAAGCTGGGCTGGACCCGTAACATTTATTGGGAGTCTTACCCTGTTCAGGCAGCCCAGAAGTTCCTGATCACCAAAACCGTAGCCGCATCTAAAAAATGCCAGGCCTTCCAGCTTAGAAAAGGTTCTGAGCACAAGAAGATTTTTGAACTTTTTAATAAGCTCAAGACTGCGGGGAAATTCCGGGGCATTTTCTTTTGTGACAAAATCAATGTAGGCTTCGTCTGAAATTACAAGAACATGGTCAGGCACTCTTTCCAGAAAACTTTCAAAGGTCTGATGATTAAAAAGACTTCCTGTAGGATTGTTTGGATTACAAAGCCAGATGATTTTTGTTTTTTCTGTGATTGCTGCAAGAATTCCGTCCAGATCAACAGAAAAATCCTCCTGTACTGGAATTCCCACAAACTTTCCTCCCATGATTTCGGTGGCATTTTTATACCAGCCGAAAGATGGGACTGCAGAAATAGTTTCATCACCGTTTTCCAGAAAGGCAAGTGCGGCTAAAAACAAAAGCTCAAAGGAACCGTTTCCGCAGATTACGTTTTCGACTTTCTGTCCGAATTTTTCTGCAATTGCATTACGGAGCTTTGTGGCCTGCCCGTCCGGGTAAAAAGACTGAACATTTTGAAGGGCCTCGAATGCCTTGGGAGAAAATCCCAGGGTATTTTCGTTACCGGCCAGCTTAAGAACTTTTTCAAAACCATATTCCGCCTTAAGGCTGTCAATGCTTCTTGCCGGTTTGTAGAGCGGAATATTCTGAACTGCTTTTCTTGGAATTAGTGCCATTTTTTTCCCCGCTTACCTTTTATTTTGCAGCGATGACATACTGCCATGAGATTGGAATATTGAATCCCTTGTAACCGTCTTTATCATCAAAGAATACTCTTACACCGCTGCGGAATGTTCCGACTGAGCTTTTATAGTCAAAGTATGGGTAAAAAGTTATGTCTGTTCTTGAATCTGTGGCATTCAAAATGTGATTTAAGTGAACCCAACCATTAAAAGCAACTTTTTCATTAAGTGCGTAGTTTGCACGGATTGCACCCCAGACAGGAATACCATCATCAAGTTCTGCAAAATCATCAGAAGCAGGGTCAAATGCCTTGTTGTTCAAGCCAAGGGCTGCGTCTGCATAAAGACTCAGTCCAACTTCTGTAAATGTATAGCCTGCAGAAGCCTGAATAAGGTGCTGAGTTTTTGCAATGTAACTTGCGTCGCTGTTGTTGTATGTGTAGCCAAAGTTCAAAATCAGATTCTTTACTGACTGAAGGGCAGCATAAGCACCGATAGTACGAGTTTTTTCGCTGACATCCTGAGCTGTTGCACCGATTGTAACCACATTTTTAATGGCAAGCTGAGCACCAAAGTTCAAATCAAGTTTGCTTGTCTGTCCTACTGCACTTACAAGGGTAAAACTAAAGGCATCACTGTCGTAGTTGTAAACAATACCGGCTCCGTTATCGTCAGCAAGCTTTCCGTGAGTCAGATAGTCATCGGTTGCCGCAAGATAAGCTCCCGGAGTTGTCCATTTCCAGAAGAATTTATTTCCGCCAATAAAATTCAGTCCTGTTACCGGACGGAAATTTACATAAGCCTGAGTTTTTGTTGCCCAGTTGTTTTCACCAACAAGATTCAATCGGATTCTAGAGTCGATGTTTTCACTTGTAACGTCAAGCTGAATGCGGTCACCAATGAGTGCATCTCCCTTGTTTCCGTCCTCATCAAATTTCAAAAAGTCTCCGGTTCCAACGTTATCGCTGTTACCGCCAAAAGTATTTGTAAGCGAAATGCTCTGGGCATTAAGGCTGAAAAGTGAAGCAAGTGCAATTCCAATTACAACTAAAGATTTTTTCATAATATTTTTTCTCCATTTTTTGATTGTCCGCCAAGGCGGATTTTGATAAATTCTTTCCCCTTTTTTAGCTCAACTAATCAGCAGCAACACATGTATGTCCTGTCCTGATATTTAGCGTATTTTGTCAGTTTCAATTCTTTCCTCCCGCTAATTCAGATTTTGCTGCATTGATAATTTTATCAGCTGCAAGCAGGGCTTTTTGTATCTCTTCCGATGACCATGGGGTTCCAAAAGATTTTTTTATGTCCTCTGAAAGAAAATCCACCGATTTAATGATTTCATCTTCTGTCTGACCAAGTCCCAGATCAGAAAGAGAGAACAAATCATCAAAGGCAGAAAAATATTTGATTGCCTGTGAAATTTCAGCCTGATTCTTTTTTTCAAGCACAAGCTGGGTAATGATTCCAGTTGCAACAATTTCTCCGTGAAGTTTTTTGTGAGTTGAATGAATGCGGGTTGCACTGTGGTAAAAAGGATGTGCAAAGCTGTACTGGCTCAGCTGAGTTTTAAGGCTTCCCGCAAAGCCCGCAATGTAAATGATTGAATCAATTACTGATTTTGCATTGTCGCCAAAGTGATTTTCTTCAGCTTCTTTTTCTGCAGCAAAGGTTACTTCCAGCAGTTTGTTAAGGGCTATTTTAGAAGCGTAAAGGGCAACGTCAAAAGGAATGTCACCGGGATTTGCTTCGTTTACCGGTCTGATTTCATAAAATTTTGCAAAAGTGTCTACAACGCCCGAGTGAAGGTAGCGTTTTGGTGACTTAAGGATTACTTCCGGGTCGGCAAGGACAAGGCGGGCACTGTGTTTGTTCAGGCGGAAGTCAGCAAAGCCTCCTTCATCATCATACTGAATGGTAACGGCTGCCCATGCGGCGCAGGTTGCACCTACAGTTGGAATTGCAACAACAGGCAGGGAGAGAGTATCGCCCACAGCCTTTGCAGTGTCTAAGACACGACCACCACCGATTCCTATGATTACATCCGCCTTTTCTTCCAGGGCCTTTTTTGAATAAAGATTAAACTGACGTTTTGAAGGATAGCCTTCAAAAAATTCAACGTCTGTGTGTCTGATGCCCTTTTCTTCAAGGCTTTTTAAGAGCGGCTCCCTTACAGCCGCAAAAGCTGTGTGGCCTGCAATTATAAGTGGATTTTTTCCGTACTCCGAAATGTATTTTCCAGCCTGGGAAATAATTCCGTTTTCTGTGATGTAAGTTTCTGGTGTTTTAATACTTAAAATCATGATCGACCTCCAAAAGTTAATGAACTGACTTCGTCATCAAATTCAATTGATAAGAAGTTCAGCGCTTAGACTTCCGGTTGTCCGGTCGGTCATAGTTTTGTATTTACATATCAAACCTATCTGTTTAGTAGGTAATATTGACAGTAATCTACTGTCTGTAAAAAAAATTGTCAATAAGTTTTTAAAAAATTTGATTAATAAAAATTAGTTTATTTTATGATGCAGTCTTCTAGACGACTTTGAATTCCAAGCTCTTCAAGAGTTTTTTTCATGATAGAAGAAACGCCGTCATAGAGAACAAGGCCTTCTTTCTGGGCTTTTTCATAGTTTTTGAATTCAATTTCTCCCGGAATTAAGATTTCAGAAGTTCCCGGGGCAGTCTTTGAAGCCTTAAGTCTCGCAATCGAAATATCAAGGTTTTTCTTAAAGGTTTCAGGCTCAGTGAAGCGTGAAATGTCGATTGCGGCAAAATTAAAGGCCACCTGCATGTAGTTTTCACCGGCTGTTTCTCCGCTTTCCTCCGACACATCAACTCCTGCAAGAAGACTTGTGATTATATAAACGATAAAGCCAAGTCCGTAGCCCTTGTAGCTTCCAAATGGAAGAAGGGCACCGCCTTTTTCTATGATGTCTGCCGGATTTGTAGTGGGACTTCCATTGGTGGTCAGACCCCAGTTATCCGGGATGGAACGGCCCTCAGTATAGGCAAAAAATATTTTATTATAGGCAACGTTACTTGTAGCGGCGTCAAAAATGACCGGATTCTGCTTTCCTGCCGGAACTGCCACGCAGATTGGGTTTGTTCCCAGCATTTTTTCAAGGCCTCCAAAAGGAGCTACTGCTTTTCCTGTGCTGGTAAAGGCAAGACCTATCATGTTTTCTTTAAGCGCCTGCATTGCATAGTATGCGGCAAATCCAAAGTGAGTTCCGTTTTTTACTGTGGTTACGGCTACGCCGCTTTTTTTTGCCTTTTCAATTGTTTTTTCCATGGCAAATTTGCCTGCTACCGAGCCGGGAGCATTTTGGGCATCAAAAACAAGATTTGCAGGTCCTTCCCGGAGCAGGGTAATGTTTGCATCAGCATTAATTTTTTTATTTCGTATCAGGTTGACGTAATTTGCAACCTGAACAAGTCCGTGGGAGCGAATTCCCCTCATTTCTGCCTGAACAAGATTTTCGCTGACGGTAAAGGCTTCATCATCCTTCAAGCCCGCAGCTTTAAAAATTTCTTTTACCAGCTTCTGGATTTTTTCTGGGTCAACTCTAATTTCCATTTTTATAAGTCCTTTTTTATTTTCTTTTTTTTACTGTCTGTCAAACCTGAATTTTTCAGTCTTGTCTAACTGAATGATTTTTCCATCCTGAATCTGGATTATGACTGAGCCGAATTTGATTGATTTTATGTATTCCGCAATTTTTTCAAATTCCGGCGGATATTCTTCTGTATAGGCGGTTACTTCTGCAGATCTGCTTTCCCGTATTCCCACATCCGTTTTTTTTGTGTTAATTACCATTTTTACCTCCGCTTATGAATAAAATTTGGCTGACGCCTGCTCCCGCCTCTATGAGGCCTGGGGCAGGGGGCATTTTTCTGTTATAGAACATATACATTTTTGTTCTTTTGTACTAATACAAATTTTTTATAGGAGTTATATAAATTTTGTATAAGTCTTCTAAGAATTAGAATGAATGGACGACATCCTTTTCAACTTACAGCGCAAATAAATGACTTCAAATACCAGGGTTGGAGGCCATGAAAAAGGGTAGGCCAGGGCCACTGCAAGTGAAGAATCCGTGAGTTTTGTAATTGTAAAAAGGTAGGTCTGGCGAAGAAGAACAAAACCCGAGAATATGATTATTGTGGGAACCGTAGTATAACCAAGTCCCTGGGAAATCTGGCAGAAAACCATAGTCCCGAAGCAGAAAAGATAAAAGCTTGCGGAGGCCCGGATGAACATTGCTCCATAGCGGATGACAGAAGCTTCCGGGTTAAAAATTGATGCCAAAGCTGGTGCAAATGTTATCAGCAGGGTGGCAATTAATAAGATTTCCAGTCCGCCCAGAAGGCAGGCTGCCTTTATTCCCTTATAAACCCGGTCCATTTTTCCGGCGCCGTAGTTCTGCCCTGTAAAGGTCATGGCGGTTGCACAGATACTCACCATTGCAAGAATGGAAAGTTCGTCAAAGCGGGCGTAAACTGCCCAGCCTGCCATGCAGTCTGCCCCGAAGCGGTTTATGTAACGCTGCATGAAGGTGTTGGAAAAATTAAGCAGCAGGCTGGAGATTGCCCCTGGCAGTCCGATTTTAAGGATTGAAATAAGGGCAAAGGACGAAAAATGTTTTTTTATTCTGGAATCCTGAATAAAGTTCAGTTTTCTAAGCTGAATATTCAGTGTAATCAAGGCAAACAGGGCGGAGAAGGCCTCTGAAATAACTGTTGCAAAAGCCGCGCCCTTTAATCCCTGCTTAAAAATCAGAATGAAAATAAAATCAAGGATTATGTTCAGAATTACAGAAAGCACAAGAATGTAAAATGTTTTTTTTGATTCCCCCAGAGCCCGTAAAAATCCGGCACAAAGATTATAAAAGAGGATAAAAATTACCCCGGAAAAATAAATCCTCAGGTATAAAACTGCCTGGGTAAAAACTTCGCCCGGAACGGAAATCATTTTCAGCATGAATGGCGAAATGGTCATTCCAAAGGCTGTGAGCAGGAGCCCCAGAGCTATAGAGGAAAGCATTGCACTGCGGACTGTGCTCAAAAGCCGGACTTTATCCTTTGCTCCGTAAGTTTGGGAAACAACAACACCGGCTCCATTTGCAAGTCCGTTAAAAAATCCGGTAACCGTAAAAATTATATTTCCGCTTGCCCCGATTGCCGCCAGCGACAGGCTTCCAAGATAATTTCCTACGATGAAGCTGTCTGTAAGGCTGTAAAAAAGCTGGAAAAGGTTTCCGAACAAAAGAGGAAAGGAAAATTTTATGAAAACCGGAAGAATTCGGCTCTGAGTCATGTCCATGGCAAATTAAAAACTTTTTTAGATATTGTATTCCGGTTCAAGGGAAATAAAGCGGGAAAGAAAAAGCCTTGTTCTCTCTTCTTTCGGATGGAAAAATACTTCTTCTGGAGAGCCTTCTTCAATTACAACGCCCCCATCCATAAAGTAAACCTTGTCCGCAACCTCCCGGGCAAAAGACATTTCGTGGGTGACAATAATCATTGTGATGTTTTTTTCTGCGACTCTTTTTATCAGCTGAAGGATTTCTCCAACAAGCTCAGGATCAAGGGCACTGGTTGGTTCATCAAAGAGTATGATGTCCGGATTCAGGGCAATGGCTCTTGCAATTCCTGCCCTCTGCTGCTGTCCGCCCGAAAGTTTGCTGGGATAAAAATCAAGTCTGTCCGAAAGGTTTACCCATTCCAGGGCTTCCCGGGCAATTTTTTCAGCTTCTTTTCTATTAATATGGCGTGCAATTGTAAGTCCAGCCATTACGTTTTCCAGAACGGTCATGTTAGAAAAAAGATTGTAGTTCTGGAAGACAAAGGCAGTTTTTTTTGTCAGCTCCAGAATTGATTTTTTGGAAGGCTTTGCGGAGTCAACTTTTATGCCTCCAAGATTTACGATTCCTGAATCTGCCTTTTCCAGAAAATTGATTGTTCGCAAAAAAGTTGTTTTTCCAGAGCCGCTTGGACCAAGGATAACAGCAACTTCACCTTTTTTAACTTCGAGGGTAACGCCTTTTAAAATCTCATTCTGGCCAAATTTCTTTTTTATGTTTTCTACCTTCAGTAAAGGCTGGTTTTTATCTGATTTACTCATATTTATTTCCCTTTAATTTGTAAACTTTTATGCAATCTCTTTCCTGAATTTTTTGCTGTAATTTTCATATTTACGAAGACCAAATTCTACAAAAATGTTTACGACCCAGTAAATTACCGCCGCCGCAAGATAGGCTTCAAAAAACATATATGTAGTTTCCGCAGGCTTTGTGCAGCCAACCATAATGTCAACGACTCCAATAGCCACAACTACTGAAGAATTTTTTATGCAGCCAAGAATCAGATTTGTAAGGTGGGGCAGGGCTGCCGGAATCAGCTGAGGAATGATTACATGAAATACAAGCTGATGCTCTTTCATCCCAATGCTTTTTCCTGCTTCCCACTGACCTTTATCAATAGAAAGCAATGAACTGCGCATTACCTCTTCCATGCCGCAGATTTGTCCCAGAGAAAGGGCAAAAACTGCAATCCACAAAATGTTTATGTCCTGAATGGAAGTTTTCCAGTGGAAAAGCTTCTGCCAGCTACCATAAAAAAGAAGAAAAATCATATTGTAGATAAGGAGGGCAACTACAACAGGCACACCCCGGTAAATTGTGACAAATCCGGCAATAATCTGGCTGGCAATTTTTACTTTTTTAAATCTGAGGTAAGCCAGAAAAGTACCGATTATCAGACCGGAAGCAAGGGGAATCAAAACAAGGCCAAGAGTATTCGGGATGTAGATGATTCCGTTTTTGAAGCTGTCGGCAAAGCATGCAAAATCTATTTCCATTGCTATCTCCATTTTTCAAGGGATTTTTCCACCCTTGAAAAGGCAAAATTCAGAAGAAGACTTATAATCACATAAATTACAAGGGCTATAAGGTAGGGCTCAATGTAATGGCCAGAATAAGTTCCTACGGCCTTTGCCCGTCCCAGCACATCCATAATTCCCAAGAGGTAAACCAGCGAGGTTCCCTGAAAAAGTCCCACAAAATCATTTCCGAAAGCAGGAAGTACAATCCTTACCATTTGGGGAATGATTACGTACCTATAGGTCTGTAATCCTTTAAATCCCAGGCTTCTGGCGGCTTCAATCTGTCCCGGCGGAATTGCTTCTATTGAGCTGCGGAACATTTCTCCCACAAAGGCTGCCTGATTCAGACCGTAGGCAATGTAGGCAAAAACAAGCTTTTGCCAGCGAACGGCGTTTATCCCAAAAATCAGCAGAAGTCTCGGAACAAAATAGTAGGAGAGCATAAGCTGTACAATAAGAGGTGTCCCCCTCATAAATGAAATAAAAACTGTTACAAACTGATACAAAACCGGCGTTTTTTTCATTCTGACTTCGCTGATTAAAAGTCCAAGAAGAATTCCTGCAAAATCAGAAATAAAAACAACCTTTACTGTTACCCAGAGGCAGGGAAAAATCTGTATGAGTGCACTGTCCATTCTCTGCCAGCTAAAATAATCGACCATATAGCTATTCCCTGCCTTAGATTTTATTCAGATTCTGTGTAGTCGCCGCCGATTACATCAATGGAAATCTGTCTGAGTTTTCCAGAAGCCTTAAGCTGACGGATTGCATTGTCAAATGCGTCTCTGAGTTCAATGTTGCCTTTCTGGAAAAGGAAGTAAGTGCTTGAGCTCTGGATTGGCTCTCCCGCAGTTTTAAGGTGAGCATTGTATTTTTCGTTTAATTCCTGAACGTCACGTTTTGTTCTTACGGCAAAATCCCATCTTCCGCTGTTCAAGCCTGCAACAGATTCATCTGTAGAAACTCTGATGATGTCAATTTTGATTTCCTTTCCAGGATGTTTTTTGTTGAAATCTTCCAGGTACCAGATTCCGTTGTCGCCAGGAGACTCAATGGCTGTTTTTCCTGCAAGGTCTTCAAGCGATGTAACTCCCTGAATTCTTTCCGGTACACTGATGTAGGTTACAAAAGTTGTGTAAGTTTCTTTTGTAAATTCGTACTTTGATGCACGGTCAGGATTATATTCAATCTGCTGGGCAATAACGTCATATTTTTTCTGTGAAAGTGAAGAAAAAAGGCTTGCGAATTCTGTGGCCTCAAATTCAAATTCGTATTCAGGCAAAAGCTCGTCAATTGCCTTAAGAACTTCAAGCTCATAGCCTGCAGGCTTTCCTTTTTCGTCAATGTAGCAGTATGGCTTATAGGCGTTTCCAACGCCAACATAAAGCTTTTTAACCTTTGCATTTTTGTCTTTTTTAGCTGCAAATGCGCCGGAAACAACACTTGCTGAAATCAGCAGAAGAAAAATAGTTTTCAAAAGATTCTTTTTCATAAAAACACCTCGAATTTGTAGTTTTTCACTTTATAAAAAGTGTTTGCCAGGTAATTACCTAGTACAATGCTAGGTATATAATTTTTATGAAAGTTCGTCTAATACAAAAATTTTATAAGGGTTATAGGAAAATTATATATCAGCCTGCATCGTCAATTTTCAGGATTCTGCGGATTGCATTGATGTAGGCTGTGGAAATATTGTTCATTTTTTTGTCTTTTTGAGTGATGTAGCCCAGCTCAAAGCTGCCGATTTTTGCGTCATCATGGTTTTTAAGGGGAATTGTTATAAAATCATCATTGGAATCTTCCCCGCTGACGCCGGAAAGAAAGGTGTAGCCGTTAAGGTTTTTAATCAGATTGAGTTCGGTTGCCCGGTCAGAAACCATGATTGGATTTTTTAATTTATAATGGCTTATTGTCTCTTCAGAAAAAAAAGATTTCAAATCATCCGTGTCAAAGGTCACAAACTGAAATTTTGAAAGCTCTTCCAGCGAAATTGACTCTTTTTCGGCAAGTGGATGATTTTTGTGCATGTAAACAAAGGCGTTACATTCCGTAAGGTGATTAAAGCAAAGCTTGTTGGATTCCAGGCTTTTTAAAATCAAATCACGGTTTGTTTCGCTTAAATAAATGATTCCCAGATTGCTCTTTCCGCCGGCAACATCTTCTATTACGCTTTCAGCAACAATTTCATGGAAAGAAAAATCATAATTTTCTTCCGAGAACTTTTTTACGACTTCTACAAAAGCCTTTCGCGCAAAGGAGTAGTAAAGCGCTGCAACAGAAAAAGTTTTCTTTTCATTAAGCGAGTATTTATTGAGTAAGCCGTTAAATTCCTCGTAAACAATTCCCGCGTCGCGCACAAAATTTTCCCCGTGTTCGTTCAGGGTCACCCCCCGCGAACTCCGGTCGAAAATTTTAAATCCAAGTTCTGCTTCCGCATCACGAATGCTGGAAGTAATAGACGGCTGAGAAACATAAAGCCTTTCAGCCGCCTTATTTATAGAACCATATTCAGCAACGCCAAGAATGTATTTCAGCTGCTGGATTGTCATTTGGAAAACTGAAAACTAGTTAAATCTCTGAACAGCTACCGAATAGATATCTTCGATCAGTTTGATACCACCGCGGTAACCTACATAAGATGTATCCATTACTACGCGATCCTGGAATGGCCATGCAACATTAAGGAAGTTTCCTTTAAGTTCTCCGGTGATTTCCTTATCGTAGTAGCTTCCCAAAACCAGAGGATATCCGTGGTAATCGTGCTTTTTGATTTCTTCGTGAATAAGATAGCTG
>JAILKG010000313.1 GCA_024693915.1 Treponema sp. | reverse complement strand
TAATCTGCATTTCTTCCGGCGTCATATCAAAATCAACTATATTTTCTTCATCAGCTATAGGAAGATATTCTTTTTTTCTCTGAACGGAAGTTAAGACTGTGGTATAGGCAATTTTCATCAGCCAGGTTGAAAACTGACTTTTACCCTTAAAACTTTTTAAATGAGTGTAGACTTTTATAAAAACATCCTGAACAAAATCTTCAGTATCTGTGTCATTGTGAAAAAAGCTTTTTCCAAAAATAAAAACCCTCTGCTTATAAAGACTCATAAGCTGGGCAAAGGCATCAGAATTTCCCATTCTGGCTGCCCTTACAAGAGAAAAATCACGGATTTTTATTCTGTCTTCTTTGGAATTCACTTATTCTCTGAATGAAACTCCGGGTTCACCTTATAAAAAATCAGAAGGCTTAAGCCGATAACAAAGGGAACAAGACCGCCAAGAATGGTATAGGAAAAACCGTCGATAATAGCAAATGAAAGTGAAAGAATTATTCCTACTCCAGTCAAAAGCAGTCCGGAAAGAAGTGAAATTGCCTTAAGATTAAAAGCGCGGGGAACAAATGTACCGGTTCTAATCTGAAGTTTTACCTCATTGTGATGCCATAGAATTACAAAAAAAAGCAGAACGCTTCCAAAAACAATTCCCACAATAGGAATAAGGGAAACGATCACCTGTGCTGCTGACGAAGTTACCATCTGTTCCATACAAAAATCTCCATTTATATAAATTACATGGAAAAATCTTTTCCAAGATAAACTTCTCTGGCCAGTTCAGAATCAAGAATTTCCTGCTTTGACCCCTGAATGGCAATCTGACCGGAACTTACAATAATGGCCTTGTCTGTAATTTCCAGGGTATCACGAACATTGTGATCAGTAATCAAAATACCTATTCCTCTTTTTGCTAGAAGAGCAATCATTCCTTTGATATCAGAAACCGCAATAGGGTCAATTCCGGCAAAAGGTTCATCCAGAAGAAGAAATTTCGGCTCAATTGCCAGAGATCGGGCAATTTCTGTTCGCCGTCTTTCTCCTCCAGAAAGTGTAAAGGCAAACTGCTTTCTGATTCTGCCAATCGCAAACTCTTCAATAAGCTCTTCCAGCCTCTGTTTTTTCTGAGCATGGGTCAAATCCCTTCTGGTTTCAAGAATTGACCATATATTTTCTTCAACTGTAAGTTTTTTAAATACGCTTGGCTCCTGTGGAAGATAGCTTATTCCCAGCCTGGCTCTTTTGAACATAGGAAGAGGTGTAATCTGCTTGTCATCAAGAAAAATATCCCCGGCTGTAGGTTTATAAAAACCAACAATCATGTAGAAAGTAGTTGTTTTTCCGGCTCCGTTTGGTCCCAGAAGTCCCAGAACCTCTCCAGTCTTCATATTAAAATCAATACCCTGAACAACTTTTTTATGTCCAAAGCTCTTAAAAAGGCTGGAAACTCTCAGTGTATGGAAAGGCGTATTTTCTTCCTGTATTTCTATATTTTCCTCTTCTGCCATTTTTTCCTACTTTTTCTTAGATTTCTTTTTGCTGTCTTCAGTTGAATCTGAAGTCTTGTTTGTAGCTTGAGCCGTCTTTTCTTCAGAAGAATCTGACAGGCTTTCAGAAGCTTTTTCTGAAGACTGATCGCTTGAAGCAGAGCTTTCTTTATCTGAAGCCTTGTCCGCCTCAGTCTTGTCTGACTCTGCCTTATCAGCCCCTGTAATTCCAGAATCCACTTTATCTGCTTCAGAAGGCTTTTTTTCCTCTTCCGAATTTTCAGACTTTCTTTCATCCACAATGGAACCTTTTACTCGTCCATCAAGAGTTATTTCCTGTGAATCCAGATTCAGAGTAATTTCCTGAGCCCTAAAAGTATCGCTTCCCTGTTTAATCTGGGCATTTCCGCTTAACTCAAGCATCTGCTCTTTTTTTCGGTAAAGGGCATAAACCCCGTTGCAGACATTGTCTTTCTGTTTGAGTTCTATTCCAATCTGCATTACGGCAACATCGGTTTTCTGATTGTACCGAATAATCTGAGCCTTTGCTTCCACATTGTTTTTTACATCTTTAAGGCTTACATTATCGCTTAAATCCGCAACCTTAGTTTCCCTGTCATATTTTATTTTTCCACAGGTAAACTCAAGTTCACTTTCCTTATTTATTCCTTTTACAGAACCTCTTGCTTCAATATACCTGAAATCTTTGCCAGACATTTTTATTTCATCTGCATAAATTTCCATAGATTCAGTTATTACAGAAGCCTCTCCAGAAAGAGTTGTAGCATCAGACTTATCACCAATTGTTCCCGACATACTGTCTGCAGAAAAAGAAATGTGTTCTCCAAAGGCTGAAAAAACAAACACAGAGAGAAAAAATACTGATACAAAAACTTTTACTGAATTTCTTCTAGTTGCCTGCATTTTTTCTCTCCTTACCAGAAGGCCTAGAGGATGCTTTGCCAGAAAGACCTGTGGAAAAAGAAGTAACTTCTCCTGGTTCACCACTCTCTGGACTTTCCCCCTTTTCTGAATCAGAGATATCTGCCTGATTTAAATCTCCTTCTTTTGTATCAGTATAGCCGCTTACCACACCGTTAAAAACAAACTTTTTGCTTATGGCGCTGGCAGAAAAACCAGAGCCCTGCAAAACAGTGTCTCCCTTCTGAATGGTTACCACATCGTTCCGGCTGGAAGTCAGCTGTTCGCTTTTTCCGTTCCACTTCAAATTATCAGCCTTTACAGTAAGCTGGTCTTTGGTATTTTCAATTTCAATTCCGTTATAAAGAACGTAGCGCTCATTTTTCGTATCTGCCGAAAGATATCCGCATTTTCCGGAATTTGTAACCTCTGAATTGTTACAAATTTCAAACTCAATATCCTTGGCATACATAGATTTTCCGTCTTTATACTGTTCCAGTTTTTCAGCCTTCATGCCTAAAGTTTTTTCACCATCTTCGTAGCGGTCAAATTGCACATCCTGAAAAATAAATTCCGGAACATTTTCTTCACTCTGAATTGTCATGCCGTATTTGAGGGAACATGAAAAGAAACAGAATGAAGAGAAAAAGAAAGTTAGTAGAATATATCGAATATTATTTTTTTTCATAAAAAAAGGTCTACAATGATTATACATTATAGACCCTCTGTTTTTCAACATGTGAAAGTAATACAAGCAGAGCAAAAAGCCCTTTTTACCCAACCTGGCCAGCCACTGAACAATTTGATGCAGCCTTTTCAGGCGTGATTTCTTGCCATTGAACTTATTTCGTCTGCCATATCTTTTAAGGCAACCTGTTTCTGAACTCCGCCCAGTTCCCAGCCTACCTTTGGCATTCCGTAAACAATGCTGGATTCTTCGTCCTGCCCCAGAGTCCAGGCACCCTGCTTTCTCATCTCTGCAAGTTCATGGGCACCATCACGGCCCATACCAGTCATAATTACCCCAAGAGCGTTGTTCTTGTAAACTTTAGCAACAGATTCAAAAAGAACATCTGCTGACGGCCTGTGTCCGTTTCTCTGAGGCTCCTGACTAAGTCGGATTACATTTCCAAGCGGTCTCTGTTCCACATAAATATGATAATCTCCGGGAGCAATGTAAATATGTCCCCCTTCAATTTTATCCTCGTCCTTAGCTTCACTTACAGTCAGCGGGCAAATTTTATTCAGACTTTCTGCAAATTCCTTTGTAAAACCTGCCGGCATGTGCTGAACTACCAGAATCGGCTGTTTTAAATGGGGATCTATCATCTTAAACACATCCCGCAAAGCGTTAGGGCCACCAGTAGAAATGCCGATTGCAATAATTTTTATTGGACCTCCATCCCTCAATGGAGTAATTACAGCCGGCTCCTTCTTCTGATTACTAAATAGCGGCATAAAAGAAGGGCGCTCTTTTGTTTCTGCAGAAGATGTTGAAGAAGAAAAAGGGCTGGAACTTTTCAGGCTTGAATAACCTTCTGTAGAAGGAAGAATTGCGCTTCCCTTCTGCTTTGCAACGAATTTTTCCGCGCTGTGCATTTTGAGCATCTGGAGGAAATAATCCGTAAAAGGAAGTTTTTTTCCGTTCCGGCGGCCAAAAATTCCACCGTAAGAAGCAATTTTTTCAACCAGTTCTTCACCTACACTTCCGATTTCAACAGAAGTAGATCCACCAGGTTTTGTGATAAAATCACTGGCGCCCAACTCAAGACATTCCATTGTGACAGCGGCACCCTGAGTTGCAATACTGGAAAGAATAATTACAGGTATTTTAAGCTTTCTGTTTTTTCTTTCCTTCAAAAATTCTACGCCAGTCATAACCGGCATTTCAATATCAAGAACGATTACATCAGGCTTTGTACCATTGTCCAGCATATCAAGGAGCATTTTTCCATTTGCTGCTTTTCCAATTACTTCCATGCCTGGAGCATCTGCAATAATTCTGGAAACAAGATTTCTCATCAAAGCAGAATCATCGCAAATCATCACTGAAAGAGGATCAAAACTATATTCTTCAGGTATCATAAAAACCCCTTTAACAATAAAAAATTACGGCACGAAAACTAGTCGCGCCGCAAAAAATATTATGATTTCCGCCAGTTTTCAAAAAACCAGGCGGTATGTAATTTTTTAAACATTCTTTTGATAAAGACAAGCCCAGTCTGTTTTAAGGAATTCAAACTTTGTCTTCATTCCAAAAAGAGATTCTGAGTGACCAATGAATAAATAAGAATGAGCTGCCATTGCGTTCCAGAAATTGTTCAAAACAACCATCTGGGCTGGCTCATCAAAATAAATCATTACGTTTCGGCAGAAAACTACATCCAGATTTTTTACACCAGGATCGTGCTGCAAATTATGGTAGTCGAACTTAACCCGATCCATAATATCCTTGTTCACCTGATAGCCGCCGTCCACTTTTGTAAAACTGGAAGCCAGATAATCCGGAGGAATACCGTCAATCTTATTGTCTGCGTAAAAACCACCCTGACCTACCATAAGACTTTTAAGGGAAATATCTGAAGCAGTAACTGTAAAATTATAACCCAATGGAAGAATTTTCTTTAAGATCATTGCAATTGTGTATGGCTCTTCCCCTGTTGAACAGCCTGCACTCCAGATACGAATAGTTCTATCGCCGGTTTTCTTTTTTTCTTCCAGTACATGAGGAATTACATAGTTTATCAATGCATCAAAATGAGGCTGATTTCTGAAGAAGCGGGTCAGATTAGTTGTTACCGAATCCAGCATCTTCTTCATCTCTTCATGATCTGAAAGAATCAGATTATAATAATCTGAAACCGATTCAATCTTCTTTTCCCTAAGGATTTCCTTGATTCGGCTGTCCAAAATTGGTCTATTTGTTGCTGAGAATGTTATTCCACTTTCATTGTAAATTACTTTACGGAATTTCTCAAAGTCTGCATCGTTTAATGTATCTGCCATGTGATATATTATAAATCCTCAAATGCTAAAAGTAAAACAAAAAAAAGTGTCTTTTTGTTCTATATACTAAAACATAAAAGGACCTTGTAAGCCCTTTTATCAATTTTCCAAAACTTATCTGGCGGTCAAAAACCACCAGAAGACAATATTAATGGGTCATAAAGCCATTTTCAATAAACTTTTATACCTTGAACTTATCAACTGCCTGACCAAGCGTTTCAATATTCTGGGCATTCTTGTGAGTCAAATCATTTACCTTATTGATAGACTGATTAATTGATTCCATACCCATAGACATTTCATCCATACTTGCAGTGATTTCCTCCGTAAGGCGGGAAAGAGAAGCCATTTTTTCGTTGATTTCAAGACTTGCTTTTTCCATTGTGTCACTGTCCTGGCGAACATTTACTGTTACATCATTTATCTGTTTAATTGCAAGAAGAACCTGATTTCCACCCTCAGACTGTTCCTGCATAGCATTCATAATTGTAAGTTCCTGCTGGGCAACCTGCTGAGTAAGTTCGTAAATTTTTGCAAAACCTTCCTGAACGGCAGTAGTTGAATCAGCAACCTCATTAATAGAAGCAAGAACTTCTGTAAGATTTGTAGTAATCTGTTTACCCTGCTCGTTTGAATCCTCTGCCAGCTTTCTGATTTCATCTGCAACAACGCTAAAGCCCTTTCCAGACTCTCCTGCATGAGCAGCCTCAATTGCAGCGTTCATAGCAAGAAGGTTGGTCTGTTCCGCAATATTCTGAATTACATTACTTGCTTCAAGCAGAGCTTCAGACTGCTGCTTGATTTTTAATGTAGCCTGAACAGTATCATCGATTGAACGGCGTCCGCTCTCGGAAGAAGCTTCCAGAGTTTTAATTGTTCCTCCGTTCTTCTGAAGAATATCTGTAACGGATTTGATATTTGCAACCATTTCTTCAATTGCACCGGAAGATTCAGAAACGCAGGAAGACTGGCTCTGAATATCGCTTACAAGTGACTGAACAGTATTGTTTACATTTGCAATAGATTCTGATGCCTCCCGAACATTCTGTCCCTGAAGCTGAATCTGTCTGTTTACACTGTCGATATTTGCAGTAATCTGGTTAGCAGAAGCAGCAGTGTCATTCATATTATCAGAAAGTTCTGCTCCCTGACTCTGCATTACTTTGTTTACTTCTTTAACCTGAGTGATGGAACCCTGAATCTTTTCCATTGTGTTGTTAAAGTAACTGTACATCTTGCCAAGTTCATTGTGACTTCTAACTTCCATTCGAACAGTCAGGTCACCGTCACCCTGGGCAATATTTTTCATTGCAGAAACACCTTTTTCCATCTCTTTTACAACACGTCTGATGATAAAATATGCAAGAAGAATAATTACAAGCAAAGTTCCTGCAAAAACAGAAATCATAAATATAGAAATATTCTGAACTGATGCATGAACTTCTTCTGCCGGTACATTTACACCAAGGAACCATACTTCCTGGGCTTCTCCAGCAGAGAATGGTTGATAAAACTTAAGAATATCTCCATTGCCTTCATCACTTTCAAATGAAAAAGCAGTCCTGTTTTTAGAAGCTGTCTTAAAGAAGGAAGAAGTTTTACCGTCAGAAAAATCCTTGCTCATCTGACCGGCTTCATCAGCATCACCTCCGGAAACCGCAACAAGTCCTGTGTGGGCAATTAAAGAAAGATAGCCGTTTTCATAAATCTCAGCTTCAGTAAGAAATTCGTTCAATTTATCCAGGGACATATCTACGCCCAGCATTCCCACAATTTCACCCCTCTTGTTGTGAATCGGGAAAGCAACACCGCAGACAAAAATTTCTTTTCCGGCAACTTCGTAAAGGTTAGGCTGAATCAAAATTCCCCTGTTTGCGGCCATTGGTTCTTCGTACCAGAAACTTCCTTCGTATTCAGTAAGAACACAGCAGTCAATTGAAGTTCCGTCATTGGTCCAGTAAGGAAGAAGACGGCCGGTTTCATCGTAAGTATCATCGTAATTTGCATAGCGGGAATCAAAGCTGTCCAGTTTATTGGCCTTAAAAGCACAGTAGGCATCTACAAGATCCGGGTTCAATTCTAGAGTATGTTTCAAAAGATTGTTTATGTAATCTCGTCGGTTTTCTTCAGGAATATCTTCATAACCTTCAATTGCGGCCTGAAGGGTTTTTGCAATATTCCATTCCATTGTCAGAATTTTCCCGGTACTTTCACCGTAGCGCTCAGCAGTCGCCTCAAGATAATTTGTTGCATTCTCTTCAAAAGCAGAATGTACATTCATGGTGATAAAAACTGAACAGAGAAGTAAAAGAATAAAGAGAATTACGCCAATAAGCACAGAAAGCTGTCGGCTGATAGATTTAGCAAGAAAATTGTTCATGTGTGACTCCTGAGAAAAGCAGCTGTGCTGCTTTCTGATTTATCGAAAGCCAACCGAGTTTGCTTTGCAAACATCGCGTTAAAAAAATTGCGAAAGCAATTTTTAGGC
>JAILKG010000131.1 GCA_024693915.1 Treponema sp. | reverse complement strand
GCCCAGCCAGGCGGATCTGTTCGCGACGACCTCGTAATTGAGGCAGCCGACGGATACGGAATGGTAATGTGCTTTAACGGTATTAGACTTTTCCATCACTAGCCTATAATCGAAGAAGCGTTAAAAAACGAGCTGCGACAGCGGGTCGTTTTAGCTTCATCGAAAGAATGGCTCAGAGGCAGGCTGTGCCTGCCGACCTGCTTATAGACTCCCGTTTATTCCCGGGCTTGACCCGGGAATCTCTCTCCAGCAAAATCCTTTCATAAAAAAATCCAAGACAAATTTTATACTTCTGTAAAATTGTTTATATATAATAAACAAGAAAAATTTAACAATGCTACATAATCTTATATTCTCTGTTGGAGCAGATGTTTTATGGACATGAAACGGGGGTTTTTATGACAATTCTCAAAGATAAAAATATCAGGCTGCTGGAAGATGTTCTTCTGCTTTCTGACGGCACGCCTGTTGCTGAATATACTAAGTTTGATGATAAGCAAAAATATGTTCTTATTGGAGATAAGGAATTTGGACCTTTTGAAGGTGTGGAAATATTTTTGCCTTTTACAAAAAATCCCTGGGTGAATGTTGAAAACTATTATTTTGTCGCCAGAAAATTCGATAAAAAAGTGGTCTGTTTTACTAAAGATAAAGAACTACCGAAAATTGCCAGAGAAAATCAGAATCGAGAGTTTAGTGTGGCATCCAAGGAAGCATTAGATTATTTTTCAAATTTGATTGATAAAGAAGCAAAAGAAGAATCAAAAATTGATGTTGATGCTTTTATTGAGGAACTGACTGCTTCTATCAAAGATTTTAAGGATCCTTATATTAAACAAAAAGGAAAGTATTATTATTTTGAAATAAATGATCAGTCTTTTGGTCCATTTTCTTATATCTGGGGTTATGATGTAAATGATAAAGAGCATTTTCAGTTGACTTATGTTTCGCTCTTTAATGAAATGATGCTCAACTATATGCTTGATGGCAAGTACGTTACTTCAGTACAACTGGAAAAAACTTTGGAGGATAATACACCTTTTCTTCCTTATTTTTCCTTTACCAACAGTGTGAGATATACAAAATCCGGGAAGGCTGTTTTTTCGAATCTCGCAGATAACTGTATTTATATAGATGGTAAGCGAGTAGATTATTTTGGAGGGGAATGTTCAGATATTGATTATTTTGAAAAGGACGGACATTTTCTGGCAAGTGGACATCCTGTAAAAGCGACTTCTGGTCACTGGTATTGTTTTGATGGTAAGGTTCACAAAAACTGGGTGACAGCTGAGCTCGATAGTAATGGAATTCCTTTGTATTTGCAGACTATGAGAAATAAAGAAACCAGGCAGCAGGAAGCAGTCTGGTATTATGGAGATAAAGCTATATCTTTACCGGTAAATGCCGGTGGATTAGAATTTTCGATTGAATTTGAAGATTCGCTGATTTATTACTCGCGTGACAGAATCAGATATGTTCTAATGAATGGAAAAGAATACCAGGGGTTCAGAGTGAATAAAAATTTTGTTGCTATATTGGTTGGAGACGAAATAAAACTTTACCCTTATAAAAATAAATTTTATTGTAGAATGGCCCTTGCGGAATATCTGGTAGAAAACAATCTGATTGCAGGAGCGCAGCCTTTAGCGGAGTAAGGCTTTGTTTCAAAAGGTTAGACTTTTTGATATAATTTCTTACATGCTTTTCAAAACAGAATACAAAAACAAGCTCGTAAAAATTTTTGTCCCAATCATGCTGAGTAATTTGATTGCTCAGATTCAGATGTTCATTGACCGTATCTTTCTGGGACGTATGGATATTCTTTACATGAGTGCGGTTGGAAATGCGACTGCTCCTATGTGGACTACCATGTCTTTTGTTTTTTCTATGGCTATGGGAGCTTCGATTCTTATAAGTCAGTCGGTTGGTGAAAAGGATATTGAAAAATCCAAAGACTATGCCGCTTCTTTGATAAAGTTTCATAACGTAATTCCGCTTCTGCTCTTTTTATTCTGGACCTTCTGCAGTCCTCTTGTTTTTAGGCTGATGGGCGTTTCGGAAAATGTAATGAAGCCTTGTGTAACTTATACAAGAATTTATGCGCCGGTTTATCTGATTATCGGATTCTGGGCTTCTTACTCTGTTGTCTTCCAGACTTCAAATTATACTAAGCCTCTGGTTGCTTACGGAATTCTCCGTTCGCTTTTGAATATCATTCTTGATTATCTTTTGATTTTTGGAAACTTCGGTTTTCCTCGTATGGAAATTGCGGGTGCGGCTCTTGGTACTACAATTGCTGAATACGTTGGTGCAATTTATCTTTTGTATGTAACAATTTCAAAGAAGGATAAGTTCTTTACCAGCCCGGGCCTTAAGAGAATTCTTGGCGCAAAAATCAGACCGTATTTTAAGTCTATAAAACTTGGGCTTCCTACTGCCTGCGAAGACCTGCTCTGGAACCTGGGAAATCTTTGTATCATTCGAATCCTCAATACAATTGATGAGAGGGCGGCCGGAATCTACTCTATGGTATTTACGGTTGAAATTCTTTTTGTTGTAGTGATTGGTGCTATCGGAAGTGGTACTATGACCTTGTCCGGTGAGGCAACGGGAGCTAAGGATATGAAACTTTATCAGGGAGGCAGCATAGTCCTTAGACTTTTCAATATCCTTTTCACCAACAGACTGGCTTATAATAATCGAAGCTCCCATAGCCATAGAGAAAACAAAGGACATAGTAGTCCACATAGGAGCAG
>JAILKG010000254.1 GCA_024693915.1 Treponema sp. | reverse complement strand
AGCCTTGCTTCCGCCCATACCAACTGCCAGAGCCTTAGCCATTGCCCAGCCCTTTCCTTCAGGATCGTTTTCTGGGTGAACGGCGATAAGATCAGGTACACCAAATCCGCGGGCAAATTCGTGGTAAACTTCTGTACCAGGTCCTTTTGGAGCACACATGATAACTGTGATGTCCTTGCGGATCTGCATTCCTTCTTCAATCATGTTGAATCCGTGTGAATACCACAAAGCAGAACCTTTTTTCATCAATTTCTGAACTTCGTTAATAACAGGAGTGTGCTGCTTATCTGGAGTAAGGTTTCCTACAAGGTCAGCAGTTGGAATCATTTCAGCATAAGTACCAACTTTAAAGCCGTTTTCTGTAGCGTTTTTCCAAGACTGGCGTTTTTCTGTGATAGCTGATTCGCGAAGAGCATAAGATACATCCAGACCACTGTCGCGAAGACACATACCCTGGTTCAATCCCTGAGCACCACAACCTACGATAACGATTTTAAGGCCCTTAAGAGCTTTTACACCGTCTGCAAACTCGTCCTTGCTCATAGAGCGGCAATGACCCAACTGAAGGCGTGCTTCACGCCAAGGAATTGAATTAAAATAATTGTTTCCCATTTTTGGAACTCCTATTTGCGCCGTTTTTGCGTAACAAAATCACTGGATTTTAAAAGAATTACGCCCCGGCAATTTATTTTCTTTTTCTGGAGGCTCCTGGCCGTCCACAAGTGTCCGTCCAGTCGGGCCTTCCGTGGCCCGCTCACGCTCGGTCTTTTTGCTTGCGCTCGACTCCCGTCTCGCTCCGCAAAAATCCTTGCCTTCGGCAACCACTCCACGCCCTAGCCTAAGGCTCGCTCCACTCGCTTTTTTAAGTTTACAAAGCCAGCCTTAAAATATACCGTCATTTTACCGTATTATACATGTTGCGTAAACTGAAATAATCGCAAGTTATTATTGAAGTTTTTGCAACAAGCAAACTCGATTTTTATACAGAAAGAACTGCCTTTGCCAGCTGATCTGCACAGGAGGTTTTTCTAAAGCCGCAGGTATTTCCGGAAAGCTTTTCTGCAATTTCACTGGCCGGCATTCCGTTTACCAGTTTAGAAATCGCCTTTAAATTACCGTTACAGCCGCCGGTAAAGCTTATATTTGTAACGATTCCATTTTCGTCTTTATCAAAAGTAATGCTGCTTGAACAGGTTCCAGAAGGTTTATAAGTGTATGTCATGCTTTTATGTTATCAGTCTGAAAAGTAATTTTCAATGGCAGGTAAATCAAGTATTATAATGTTTTTTTAAAACTTATTTTTAGTTACAATTCAAGAAAATAAATTTCAATATGAGGGTTTTATGCATTTAAGAAAAGAGTTAAACCGTTGGGCTTACGCAATAATTTTATTTTTCGCTGCAAATACATATTTTTTTAACTATAAGTTTCCGGCCTTCAAATTTTTTATACTTCCTCTCTGCCTTGCTTTTATTTCGCTGCAATTTTTTCCATATTTCACATACGAAAAAATCCGTCTTCATTCCAGGCGCCTCACTCACCTTTCTTATGGAAACGAACTCTTAATTATCTTTCTTATTTCTCTCTTTTTCAGCGTGCTTTTATGCATCTACACCCTCTACGAAACCTATCACGGAAGAATGTTCGACAGCTACAAAAGGTATATTCCCTACGTCATAATAGACACAATTTTTCTGGGAATCACTTTCTGGAACGGAATTATCCGGGTTTACATTACAGGACAGCAGCTCAGAATCAAAATCCGAGTCTGGGGAATTATCTGCGGAATGATTCCGGTTGCCCACCTGGTAATGCTTTTTATTATCCTGAGCAAAACGATTTACGAGGTCAAAATTGAGGACGCTAAAATCCAGGTAAATCAGGCCAGAAAAGACCAGCAGATTTGTAAGACAAAATATCCCATTCTTCTGATTCACGGAGTTTTCTTCCGGGATTCAAAATATTTCAACTACTGGGGACGAATTCCAAAGGAACTAACGGACAACGGAGCCAAGGTATTTTACGGGAAGCAGGAATCCGCCGCTTCCATAGAAATTTGCGGAAAGCAGATTGCAAAACGAATCAAGGAAATTATGGAAGAAACCGGCGCCCAAAAGGTGAACATCATCGCCCACTCAAAAGGAGGTCTGGATTCCCGACAGGCCATCTGTTTTGAAGGAATGGATAAGCACGTTGCAAGCCTTACAACAATCTGTACACCTCATCGCGGATGCATTTACCCGGAAAAACTACTGAACAAATTTTCCGACAAAATGAAAGAGCGGATTTCTGAAACCTACAACAAAACTTTCCGAAAAATCGGAGACAAAAATCCTGATTTTCTAAGTGCCGTTTCCTGCCTCACAAAAGATTACTGCGAGGATTTCAACAAAAAAGCTATTGATTCGCCTCTGGTTTACTACGCCAGCGTAGGCTCAAAAATGAAAACCGCCTTCTCTGGCCACTTTCCGCTCACCTTCTCCTACCCAATTGTAAA
>JAILKG010000205.1 GCA_024693915.1 Treponema sp. | reverse complement strand
GCTTTGGGCGTTATATAGGATTGGAATAATGCCTGAAAAATAGAGACTATGAAATATGGGAAACGAGGTGTTGCAATGCTAGAATTGTAAAATTGAGACTGATTCTTAGGATATTTTGTTCTTTTTTTTTTGTATTTTCTCATTGTAATTGCCATTTATTACGGACTTACATTTTTTTCCATGACTCTCACAAATTTTCTCTATATTTTCAATATGTAAAAGTTGCAGCAGCTTACAATAATTCCAATTTTAATTGCCGGGTTTAGATTGATCGCAAAGAAAATCTGTGTCTTTCAGAAATCCGACTGTACCCGCTCACATTTTTAGCCCTGCACGGTTTTTACCATACGTCTTCTGAAATTGGCAGTTGGACTTAAGGCACAGTTGTGTCTTTATCCAATTTTTCGGAGCACTTATGAATACCCAAACTTTTGCACAGCAGACGGGACAGACCATCCCGGAATCTAAGACGGGAATACCGGTTCTGCCTTCCCTATCGCATCAATCTTCAAAATTAATGAAGCCAACCCTGCGCCCATTCCCAACAGCGCTTTTGAATCCCTGTATCGACCCGATTTTTAAAATCTTGTTTACCACGGATTCTGAAGAATCACACCAGGCCCTCACCAGTTTTCTTTGCGACCTAATCGGAAAGCCCGTTACTGATGTTGTTTTGCAGCCCAACGAGCTTTCCGGAGAGGCGATTTCCGACAAACAGAGCGAGTTCGACATCAACTGCAAGGTAGACGGAAAAATTGCAAACATTGAGATGCAGGGTAGAAACGATGCTTCCGACTATGGAAAGCGTGCAGAATATCACGTTGCACACCTTTTGAATCACTACACGCCTAAAGGTTCAGCCTGGCTTGATGTACCGGAAGTTTTCCAGATTTCTGTGCTGAATTTTATCTTTGACAAAGATGAAGAAAATTCTGTGAATCATTATCTTTTGAGGAACGAAAACGGTCGGGCAATTTCTAATACAATGAATGTGATTTTTATGGAACTTCCAAAAATCTCAAAAATTCCAGACGATATCGATTCATTGACACCGGCCCAAATGTGGGGTAAATTCTTCTTGTACGGTTCTGACCCGGAAAAACAGGATTACATTCAGGAATTAACGAAACGAAACAGGGGGATTTCAATGGCATTTACAGTTCTAGATCACGTCAGCCAGGACGAAGCAAACTGGTACCACGAAAGCCGCTACTGGATGCATGTTTCCGATGAAAAAACGAGGTTGATTGTTGCAACTCAGAATGGCCATGACGCCGGACTTTCAGAAGGGCATAAAAAAGGCCTTTCAGAAGGACTTGAGCGTGGTCAAGAAAAAAAAGCCCGCGATATTGCTGCAAATCTCTTAAAAGCCGGCATCCCCGTCGACCAGGTTGCAACTTTTACAAATCTTTCAATTGAACAGATAAAAGAACTGGCTTCCTCGAATTAAGCGGACAATTCTAACATATACAACTAATTTTGCGGTGGACTGTTTGCATTGGGCAAAGCTTTCTTCAAAACTTCAAAAAACCCGACATACAGCCACCGCATAAAATTTCTGGCAAATTATTCCCAATCGTGAATAACCATCTCCGCCACGGCGATTCTCTTTAATCCGTTGTCCATGGCTTCTTTTTCAAGGTAGCGATGGGCTTCTGCTTCCGTCATGCCCCGCTTTTCTACCAGAAGGAGTTTTGCCCGGTTTACAATGCGGATTTCTTCCATTTTTGTTTTAAGCTTTATTGTCTGAGTTGAAAGAGTCTGAATTTTATAATGAACCGCAATTGCAACTTTTATCATATTGTAAAAGTTTGTAGCTTCAAGGGGCTTTGAAACTGTAAGAATTCCAAAACGCTCCACTCGATAGGATATTTCTTCAAAATTTTCAGCATTTACAAGAA
Source organism: Treponema sp. (assembly GCA_024693915.1). Lineage (GTDB taxonomy): Bacteria > Spirochaetota > Spirochaetia > Treponematales > Treponemataceae > Treponema_D. The sequence continues at coordinate 13,432 of JAILKG010000205.1, read as the reverse complement.
TCAAAACAGTGGCATCCGAGTCAGAAATATTCACAGCAAAATCCACGGCAGAGCTGCCTTTAGAATCCGCAATGATAAAATCATACTTCCGCATTTCCGTAAGGCGGCTTGCTTCATAAAAATCTTCTGTCACCGATAAATTAAAAATCGGTGCCACCAGAAAGGCTTTTATAAGAGGAACTATTTTACTGTCATCGCATACCAGAAGTACGCTGTAACTTTCCTGAATCATAAATTATGACAAATTACCCAGAACAGACTTTACAAACTCACTTTCATAAGCAATTTTTCTTGCTTCGTCAAGGGACTGAGGAAGGGTTTTAAGCCCCAGTTTCGTTGCAATCTTATTGTCAAAAAGATTTTCCTCAATCGGTTCTGCCGCGGTAATCTTGTTTTTAATTCCATCAATTGCCGCATTTATCAAAAGGGAAATTGCAATATAAGGATTACAAAGAGGATCCGGAGACCGCACTTCAAGGCGGGACCCATGCTTAGTTGCAGGCACCCTGATTAATGCCGAACGGTTTTCCTTTCCCCAGCTGATATATTTAGGCGCCTTGCAAGCTCCCAGACGGGTATAGGAATTGTCTGTAGGATTCAAAAAATAAGTAATTTCTTCTATATATTTGTAAATTCCCCCAAGAATATAAGGAAGAAGATTTTCTTCAGAGTCTTCTGCACCCCCGGCTGCAAGCTCTTTTCCAGAAAATCCAGCCTTTTTCTCATCTACAAGTCTGTAAGAAATATTGATGTGCATTCCGTTTCCGGCTTCTCCAGCAAGAGGTTTTGGAGAAAAATCCGCATACAAGCCGTTGCTTGCCGCCTTTGTATTTACAATCCACTTAAAAGTTGCCACATTGTCAGCTGCTGTAAGGGCATCGGAATAATGGAAATCGATTTCGTTCTGCCCCGGACCTTCTTCGTGGTGGCTGGCTTCCGGCGTAATTCCCATCTGCTCAAGAGTAAAACAGATATCTCTGCGGATATTTTCCCCGTGATCTTCCGGCGCAATATCCATATAACCAGCCTTGTCAAAAGGCTCCTTTGTGGCCTCTCCTTTCTCGTTCAACTTAAAAAGATAGAATTCCACCTCAGTTCCAATCATCATTTCAATTCCGCATTCTTTCTTCAGCCGGCTAATTGAATTCTGCAGCAGGGCTCGACTATCCTTGGCATAAGGTTTTCCATCGCTGGTAAAAATATTGCAGAACATTCTCACAACTTTTCCAGTCATTGGACGCCATGGAATAATTGCCAGGGTTCCCGGGTCTGGAAAAAGAAACAAATCTGATTTTTCAGGGCCCTCAAAACCAAAAATGCTGGACGCATCAAAGGTAATTCCTTCTTTAAACGCCCTCTCCAGCTCACTTGGCATGATTGAAATATTTTTCTGCTTTCCGGCTACATCAAAAAAAGCCAGCCTGATAAATTTCACATCTTCTTCATTGATAAAATCTAAAACTTCTTTCTGTGTGTACATCTCTTTCCTCATTTTTTTTTAGTAGGGGAAGTGAGCTTTGCAATCCTATTTACATAATGGAATGCAAAACTCACTAGCAAAGCCTTTCTCCCCCTCGCTACAAAGGTAGGTGATTTCGACAAGCTCAATTCCCCGACCTTTTACGCTACCCCTCACCTAGGATCTCTGCTTTGCGCCGCCCCTAAAACCCTATATTCTTCAAATTATAGCTTTCCTGTCACAGACAAAGTCAACTATTTTTTATCATAACAAACTCTTTCCATAGAGTTCATTGTAATTTATTTGTCGCAGGCCCGCAAGAATTCCACAAAGAGTGGACTAGGTTTATTCGGGCGGCTCTTGAACTCAGGATGGAACTGCACGCCAACGTGGAAAGAGCTGCCTTTTTCACTTTTACTTCCACTTCCTTCAGTTTTTCCCGCACCAGTGACCGTACCAGTGCCAACTCCCGCACTTGCGCCTGCAGCTGAACCTGCGCCAGCTCCAGAACCAGCTGAAACTTCCACCGCCTCAACCAAACTTTCATCCGGGCTGGTTCCGCTGATTGTAAGGCCGGCTTCCACCATCTGATCCCTAAAGTCATTGTTAAATTCATAGCGGTGGCGGTGCCTTTCATTAATAATCATTTCTGAACCGGCCTTATACCCTTCACCTGTAGCTTCACTTTTTACACCACTTCCGCCGATTTCAGCAAGGCTGCCACTTTCTCCTTCCGCAACACAAGCTTTATATGCTTTTTCAAGAATTGTACCGGCCTTCACCTTGCAAGGATAACTTCCCAGTCGCATTGTTCCGCCCTTTATAACGCCGGCCTGATCCTTCATCAAATCGATTACCGGGTGCTCACAAACCTCGTCAAATTCCCGGGAATTTGCATCCTTGTAACCCAAAACGCTTCTTGCAAACTCAATTACTGCAATCTGCATTCCAAGACAAATTCCAAAATATGGCAGTTTGTGTGTGCGGGCAAAACGGCAGGCACAAATCATTCCTTCAATTCCACGCTGACCAAATCCACCTGGCAAAATTATTCCCTGACAGTCTTCAAAAATTGAAGATGCACTTTCATCAGTTACGGTGTCGCTGTCCACCCATTTGATTTTTACATTTTTCCCAAGTTCAAAGCTGGCATGGTTCAAACTTTCTACAATGCTCAGATAGGAATCGTGAAGTTTTACGTATTTTCCAACCAGAGCCACCTGAATTTCACCCTTTCGGTCGTTAATTCTTTCCACCATTTTTGCCCAGTCGGCCAGCATAGGATAGTCGGCCTTGCATTCAAAGCCCAAATCACGGCAGACAACATCATCCATATTCTGAGCGTGGAGCATAAGTGGAACTTCGTAAAGGCTTCTGCAGGTTGTGTTATTAATAACGCAGTCTTCACTCACATTGCAAAAAAGACTGATTTTTTTTCTGATATCCAGCGGAATTTCCTTATCGCAGCGGGCAACGATAATATCAGGATGGATTCCCACCGCCATAAGTTCCTTTACGGAATGCTGGGTCGGCTTGGACTTAAACTCGTCCGAACCGCTGATATATGGCACAAGGCAAACGTGAATAAAAAGGCAGTTTCTTCTTCCTACTTCAATTGCAAGCTGGCGTATTGCCTCTAAAAAAGGCTGGCTTTCAATATCGCCGATTGTTCCACCAATTTCTACAATACTTACATCTGCCTTGCTCACTTCCGCATTTTTAAGGACAAAATCTTTAATTTCATTCGTTACATGAGGAATAATCTGAACAGTTTCCCCCAGATATTCACCCTGGCGCTCTTTGTTCAGAACGTTCCAGTAAACCCGGCCGCTGGTCATATTTGAATATTTTGTCAAATTTTCATCGATAAATCTTTCATAGTGACCCAAATCCAGGTCTGTTTCCGCTCCGTCATCGGTTACAAAAACTTCCCCGTGCTGAAAAGGGCTCATGGTGCCGGGATCTACATTCATATAAGGATCTAATTTTTGACTTGCAACTTTTAGTCCCCGGCATTTTAAAAGCCGGCCAAGACTGGCTGCCGTAATACCTTTTCCAAGACCGCTTACAACTCCACCTGTAACAAAAATAAATTTACTCATCTTTTCCCGTCCATCCAAAAAATATTTCATAAATTTTTATCGCTCTAAAAACCTGCCTGTCCACTTTCTACTTTCCAACGCAGGCCCACAAATTTTAAACAAAAGCCAGCCACTGCTAAATATCGTGATTTATGTCGATTAAGCAGGTATTTTTCTGGTTGTAGCAGCTTAAAAGACAATTCGCCAGAGCATTTGCCGTGTCAATTGCGGTCAGGCAGTCAATATCACGCTCAACTGCAAGGCGGCGAAGTTTTACGCTTTCAGCAACCGGATCCCGCCCCTTTGCAGAGGTAGAAACTACATATCCCACTCTGCCGCTTTCAAGCAAAGTCATCACATTTTCATTGTAATTTTCGTGAACCTTGGCAACGTATTCCACCTTCATTCCGCTTCTTTCAATAGTTGCGGCATTTCCGCTGGTGGCATAAAGCTTAAAGCCCAGGTCATAAAACTTTTTGGCAAGAGCAGGCAGTTCCGGAAGGTCAGACTGACGAACTGAAAAAAGAATGCCGGTTAGATTTTTACCTGCACCACAAGTTTCGTCAGAAAGCCCGGCACCACCGGCAAGGTCAACAATGGAATCTCCTCCAGCTGCATTTTCAGCTGCATTTTCAGCCCCTCCAGCCACTGATTTTCCACCATTCAAGCCTTCCGGCCTTATCATTTTCCAGCCGGCCGCTTCCATTCCCTTAAAGATAGCTTCTTCTCTGGTTTTTGCAATTCCCAGAACTTCACCGGTACTTTTCATTTCCGGCCCTAAGTGAGTGTCCACATCCATCAGCTTTTCAAAACTGAAAACAGGAACCTTTACTGCAAAATAGCCCGGCTTTCTGTAAAGACCGGTACCGTAGCCCATTTCCCTAACCTTTTCTCCCAGCATGGCCCGGGTTGCAAGGTCAATCATTGGAACACCGGAAACCTTGCTCAAATATGGAACAGTTCGGCTGGAACGAGGATTTGCTTCAATGATATACAAATCCGGCTGGCCGTTTTCATCCTGATAAATCAGATACTGAATATTTACAAGTCCCTTTGTTCCCAAAGCTAAAGCCAGATCCCGTGACTGGCGGACAATTTTTTCTTCAATTTTTTCCTCAAATTCTCCAGGATAAACCGCAATGGAATCACCGGAATGAATTCCCGTCCTCTCCACATGCTCCATAATTCCCGGAATCAGAACATCTTCTCCATCGCAAATACAGTCTACTTCCAGTTCTTTTCCTTCCATATATTTGTCTATCAAAACCGGATTTTCAATTCCCTGGCGCAGAATAATTGCCATATACTCTTTTACATCAGCCGAATTTCTTGCAACAATCATATTCTGACCGCCAAGAACGTAGCTAGGTCTCATCAAAACCGGATAACCAATCTTCTGTCCCGCTTCCAGGGCTTCCGCCTCAGTAAAAACAGTCATTCCCCTAGGACGGTTGATATTCAGCCGGTCGCAGAGTTCTTCAAAACGCTCCCTGTCTTCCGCAAGGTCAATGGCATCCGCACTGGTTCCAAGAATCTTTACACCCTGACCGTCAAGAAATTTTGCAAGTTTTATTGCCGTTCCGCCGCCAAAAGCAACAACTACACCCAGAGGCTTTTCCACCGCAAGAACATTCATCACATCTTCCGGAGTCAGAGGTTCAAAATACAAGCGGTCAGCCGTGTCAAAATCCGTGCTGACAGTTTCCGGATTGTTATTTACGATTGCCACCTGAAATCCCAGTTTTTTCAAAGCCCTTACGCACTGAACGCTGGCGTAGTCAAACTCAATTCCCTGCCCGATTCTGATTGGCCCCGAACCAAGAACAAGGATTGTACCCTTTGATTTTTCAGGGGAAAAGTCTTTCCCCTGTGCCGCACTTTGTTGCGTCACACCCCTTTCTCCTAAGGGGGACGCTGCGCTTTCCCCCTTAAAATCCCCCATTCTCTCTTTCAAGAAATATTCGGCTTCATTTTCTCCACCTGTGGTGGAATAAAAATAAGGGGTTTCCGCATTGAATTCACCTGCACAGGTATCTACCATTTTAAAAGAGGCAGGTTTGTACAAAAGTTTCCCCGGATTCTGTAAATCTGCAGAGGCAATTTTTTCCAGCTTCCACAAAAACCATCTGTCAATTCTGGTAATCTCATGAATTTCATCCACAGTCATCAGCTTTCGTTTGAGAGCCTGGTAAATAGCAAAAATTCTCTGGTCTGTACACTGGCCAACCCTTTCACAAATTTTTGCATCCCCTTCTTTTTCAAAAGCAGGCAGATTCAAATCTTTTACACCAACTTCAAGGCCTCGGCAGGCTTTTAAAATCGCTTCTTCAAAGTTCTGACCGATTGCCATTACTTCGCCGGTTGCCTTCATCTGAGTTCCCAGTTTGCGGGCTGCATACACAAATTTATCAAAAGGGAATTTCGGCATTTTTACAACAACATAATCCAGAACAGGCTCAAAGCAGGCTTTTGTTTTCTTTGTAACAAAGTTTGGAATTTCATCCAAAGTAAAGCCCACGGCAATCAGGGCGGCAACCTTGGCTATAGGATAACCGGTAGCCTTACTTGCCAGTGCAGAAGAGCGGGAAACCCGGGGATTTACTTCAATTACTGCATATTCAAAAGTGTCAGGATTCAGGGCAAACTGGCAGTTACAGCCCCCTTCTATTTCCAGAGCAGAAATTATATTCAGCGCCGCAGAACGAAGCATCTGATATTCTTTATCAGCAAGAGTTACCGTCGGTGCAATTACGATACTGTCTCCGGTATGAACGCCAACCGGATCAAAGTTTTCCATTGAACAAACTGTAATCACATTTCCACTGCTATCCCGCATTACCTCAAATTCAACTTCTTTCCAGCCGGAAATACATTTTTCCACCAGAATCTGATGAATTGGGGAACGGTGAAGTCCGTTGTGGGCAATTTCGTCCAGTTCCCGGTCATTTTTTACGATTCCACCACCGGTTCCACCCAGGGTAAAAGCCGGTCTTATGATTGCAGGAAAACCAATTTCATTGTGAACAAATTCCACAGCGTCTTCATAATTTGTAACAACTTTTGAAGGAATGCATGGCTCGCCGATTGCTTCCATTGTATCCTTAAAAAGCTGTCTGTCTTCCGCCTTATCAATGGTTTCCGGGCGGGCTCCCAAAAGCTGAACTCCATGTTTTTCCAAAAAGCCAGACTTTGCAAGCTCCATACTCAGGGTAAGACCAGTCTGGCCTCCCAATGTAGAAAGCAGGGAATCCGGCTTTTCTTTTTCGATTATTCTTTCCAGAGTGGGCACATTTAAAGGCTCAAGGTAAATTTCATCAGCCATAAAATGGTCAGTCATCAGGGTGGCCGGGTTTGAATTTACAAGGCAAACTTCCAGTCCTAAAGATTTTAATGCTTTGCAGGCCTGATTTCCCGCATAGTCAAATTCTGCCGCCTGTCCAATAACTATTGGTCCAGAACCAATTATCATTACTTTGTGAATTGATTTATTTAATGGCATTTCCAACCTCACCTGAAATCATGGAAATAAATTTATCAAACAAAAAATTGGTGTCATGGGGGCCGCCACAGGCTTCCGGATGAAACTGTACGCTAAAAGCCGGAATGTCAGTGTATTCCAGGCCTTCCACCGTTCCGTCGTTCACATTAAAAAAGCTCATTTTTGCATACGGAGGGAGAGAAGCGTTTTCTACAGCATAGCCGTGGTTCTGGCTGGTAATATAAACCCTGCCACTTTTTACATCTTTACAAGGATGGTTTCCCCCACGGTGACCGTATTTTAATTTGCTAGTCTTTGCACCCCTTGCCAGAGCCAGCATCTGGTGACCAAGACAGATTCCAAAAATAGGAATATGTTTTTTTCCTGCAGGAAGATTTTTATTCCAGTCACAAATTTTTCTTATTTCTTCTATTATATTTACATTTTCAGCAGGGTCACCGGGACCATTTGAAAGCATAAGTCCATCAGGAGAAAGGCTTATAATTTCTTCTGCTTTTGTATTATATGGAAGAACAGTTACATGACAGCCCCTTTTTTCTAATTCCCTCTGAATATTTGCTTTTGCGCCAAAATCCAGAAGGAAAACTTTTTTATCTGCTGGTTTCTGACCATCCAGAAAAGCTGGCTTTTTTTCATGGCTTACATTTTTTACTGCATCAGTAATTCTGTAGCTTTTAATTTCAGAAAGAAGTTCTGGAGTGATTTCTGGACATTTACCGCTTACAATCATTCCGTTCATAACGCCAAAAGCGCGGAGTTTTTTTGTAAGGGCCCTGGTGTCTATTCCGCAAATTCCCACAATTTTCTGCTCTCTTAAGAAGGAATCAAGACTTCCCTGGCAGCGGAAATTACTTGGCTTATCGCACATTTCCCGGACGATATATCCCCTGACCCAGGATTTTTTGCTTTCAAAATCCTCCGGCTGGACTCCGTAATTTCCAATAAGGGGAAAAGTTTGAGTGACAATCTGGCCAAAGTAGCTTGGATCTGTGAGGGTTTCTACATAACCGGTCATTCCAGTTGTAAAAACAACTTCTCCAATGGAATAACCTTCCGCTCCAACTGCCCGCCCTTCAAAAAGGCTTCCGTCTTCTAAAATTAAAAATGCACTGCTCATTTTATTGCCTTATTTATATGCTTTTTCATGAACTCCACCGATTGCCCTTCCGCTTGGTTCGTCCATATTTTTCCAGGCCGCATCCCATTCAAGAGCTTTTGCCGTAGAACAGGCAACTCCCGCTTCGTGTGGAACACATTTTGCAGCAGAATCGCTTGGGAAAAGCCTGCTGTAAATTTCACGGTAATAGTATTCTTCCTTTGTTTTTGGTGGATTTACAGGGAAGCGGTTTTCCCGGCGGGCAAATTCTGCATCGCTAACCTTTTCTTCCGTGATTTTCTTAAGGGTGTCTATCCAGTTGTAGCCAACGCCGTCTGAAAACTGCTCCTTCTGGCGCCATGCAATGCTTTCAGGAAGAAGGTCTTCAAAGGCCTTGCGCAAAATCCACTTTTCAATTCTCTGTCCGCCGGCTCCCCCATGGTCTGCACCTTCAGGCAGGCGAATATTCATCTTGTCGCCAGGGTTTAAAGACATTGCAATGTCGATAAAATCTTTATCAAGGAAAGGAACCCTGCCTTCAACACCCCAAGCCATCAGGGATTTATTTGCCCGCAGGCAGTCGTAAAGATGAAGCTTACTCATTTTTCTAACAAGTTCTTCGTGGAACTCCTGAGCGTTTGGTGCCTTGTGGAAATAGAGATAACCGCCAAAAAGTTCGTCACTGCCCTCGCCGGAAAGCACCATTTTAATTCCCATGGATTTTATAACTCTGGCAAGCAGGTACATTGGAGTTGAAGCCCGAACAGTTGTAATGTCGTAAGTTTCAATGTGGTAAATTACATCAGGCAGAGCATCCAGGGCTTCCTGAATTGTAAAATGAACTTCATGATGAACTGTTCCAATGTAGTCGGCGGCCTTTTGTGCGGCAACCAAGTCCGGAGAACCCTCCAGACCAACTGCAAATGAATGAAGCTGAGGCCACCAGGCGCTTTCCTTGCTGTCGCTTTCAACACGCTTTTTGCTGAATTTCTGGGTGATTGCGGCAATAATTGAAGAATCCAGACCGCCGCTTAAAAGAACTCCGTAAGGAACGTCGCTCATAAGCTGGGCTTTTACAGCATTTTCAAGGCCGTTTCTAACTTTTTCGATTACCGAAGGATTTATGATTTCCCCCTTTTCGTCTGTGGCCCGGGCTGCATCCTTTACATTTTCAAAAGATTCCCAGCTTCGGTGATACCATTTTACCGGTGAAAAATGAGAGCAGGCGTACTTCGCTTTGCTCGTGCCTACGGAGCGGGCGGCGTCTGAGCCCGCAGAGGGGGTAGCGGACAAGCCAGTAGAGCGGAGGGAATCTGCACTGCCAGCAGGGCTGATTCCCAAAGCGGATTGGCTTGGGAGCGAGGGGGAGACTTCCCCCGCCTTGCTCCATAAATAAGATCCGTTAGGGAATTCTTCGATTGTCTGGCAGTTGCCCTCCAGAGCCTTAAGCTCGCTTGCAACATAGTAGCGGCCGGCTTTGTCCCAGCCCTGATACAAAGGAATTACTCCGATTTCGTCACGGGCAATCAGGTAGGCATCCCGCTGGCTGTCGTAGAGGGCAAAGGCAAAGATGCCGGAAAGTTTTTCTATCATGGCAGAAAAATCTCCGTACTTGCAGCTGCCATTTTCCATTGCCGCAATGCATTCTTTGTAAAGAGGAATTATTACTTCGCAGTCACTTCCAGTTCGGAAATTGTATTTTCCCTCAAAAGAGGCACGCAGGGCTTTGTGGTTGTAAATTTCTCCGTTGGCGGCCAGAATAATTGTTTCGTCATCGCTGACCAGAGGCTGTTTTCCGGAAAGGGGGTCAACAATTGAAAGACGCTCATGGCTCAAAATTGCGTTCTGGCCTGTGTAAACGCCGCTCCAGTCCGGTCCGCGGTGGCGTATCTTTTTTGACATTTCCAGAACCTGGGAACGCAACTCTTCTTTTAGACCTTCCGCAATTGGCTGTCCGCCACAGGATAAATCAAATGCTCCAACAAAACCACACATACAAACCTCCGCTTGGGCAAAAAAAAGAGGCCGTAGACAAAACCCCTATAGGAAATTTTCCCTAAGGATTGTGTCTACGACCTCTTTGCCGTAATCTTTAGTATTATTGTAAATGTGGGTGTCTGTGTCAAGTGAGATTTAAGAAAAAATTACCAGCTGACACCCGCAAAAACAGATTAAAGCTTAAACTGGTCAACCTGCTTTCCGATTTCTCCGATTGAGTTTTCCATAAGAGCAGAAATTTCTGAAAGAGCACCGCCCGCTGCATTGATTTTTGAAGCGCTGATCTCCATTTCGTCCATGCTCTGCTTCATTGTGCCAGTTTCCTGGTGCAAACTTGAAACTTCTCCCACGATTGCCCGGCTTTCACTGGCCATTTCTCTTGAAGCTTTCTGTACAGAATTTGTACTGTCGTTCAGGCGGGAAAGGGCGTCTGTAATCTGCACGGAACCAGACTGCTGTTCTGTCATGGCTGCTTTTATCTGGCGAACAATTTCGTCAGTTTCTTCAATTTCGCTTGCAAGGTGAGCATAACCCTGAACACCTTTCTGAGTTGCCTGAACTACTGAATCAATGGTTGTCTGAATGCTTGTAAGCTGTTCGCCAATTGTTTTTGACTGACCTGATGAAGTTTCAGAAAGTTTTCTGATTTCGTCTGCAACAACCGCAAAACCCTTTCCTGCTTCTCCCGCATGGGCCGCTTCGATAGCTGCATTCATGGCAAGAAGGTTTGTCTGATTTGCGATATTTGCAATTACGGCGTTTGCTTCGCTCAAAAGTTTCGACTGGTTTTCAATTTCTGAAATCTGAGTCTGAAGAGCCTTCTGTGTTTTTGCGCCGTTTTCCGCATCTGCTTCAAGGTTTCCAAATGAAACTGCCATTTTATCCACAGAAGAAGTTACCTCGCCTATATTTCCAATCATCTGCTCTACAGCGGCAGAAGCCTCTTCCACTGATTGAGCCTGAACCGAAACCAATTTTTCCAGGGAAGAAATGCTTTCCAGAATCTTTGTTACGTTTTCTGAAGTCTGTTCCACGCTGGAATTCTGCTTGTTCAAGTTTTCGCAAAGTATTTTTATACTGCCGCTAATCTGTTCAATGGAAGCCATTGCATCGCTTGTGGCATTTGAAAGCTTTTCTCCGGCATCGTTCAGGGAAGATTTTGAGCTTTTCATACTCATAATAATGGCTTCCAGTTTATCGGAGAAAACATTGAAACTTGAAGCAACATCTCCAATTTCATTATTGGATTTGATTTCCAGTCTTTTTTTAAGGTTAGCGTTGCCGCTTGCAATCTGTTCTGCAGTTTCGCTGATACCGTCACGAATATCCCTTAGAGGCTTCATGATTTTTCTTGTTATCAGAGCAATTACAAGGGCAATAAAGAAGCCAAAAATTGCACACACAAGAATAGTTGTATAAAGGGTATGTTTAAAGGCTGCTAATACTGTACTTTCCGGACAGAAAACCACAATCTGATAATCTGTCATAGGGTTAGTAATGTATTCAGTAAAGAAGGTCTGTCCTTCAATCTGAATTGAGCCGGTTTTTTGACTGGAAGAAAGAAGCTTTTTTAAGCCCGGAATATTGATTTCTTCAATATTTTTAAAGTTGTTTTTATTTTTACTGGTATCTGCAAGGATTGTTCCGTCCTTCTGAACCATCATAACAAAACTGTCTTTTCCAAAATCCATTACTTCAAGGATTTTTGTAAGAGTATCCAGCGAAACTTCAATGGATGCATTACCGATAAATTCTCCTTTTTTATCGTAAGCGCACCTTGTAATTCCTACAACAGTTGCTCCTACAGTGGAAGCAAAAGCGTCAGTAATCATAACCTTTCCGTTTCCGCTGGAAGCAGTTGCGTACCAGCCTCTTTTTCTTGGGTCGTAGCCGCCGCTCATGGAAGAGTCAAAATTGGTAGCATAACCACCCCACTTTGTTCCGATATAAATTTCTGCAATATCCTTATCGTTTTTTGCAAAAATTTTGCAGACTCTGCGAATTTCAGCTTCCACAGGACTTTTTTTGTATTCCAGAATCTGAATGGTTCCAACTTCATTTACAAAGGAATGAATTGTGCTGTCAGCATTCTGAACTTCGTCCATTTCTGCAAAAGAATTTAACTCTGCCTGCTTGGCTCCAAAGAACATTGAAATGGAATCAGAAAATTCTGCCAGTCCTGTTTTACAGTTATCGTAATAAACCTTAAGACTGTTGCGGGCAAAGAAAATACCAGTAGTAATGGAAGAAACTGCAACAACAGCAATTATTACTACGATTGTAGCAATAGAAAATCGTGTTGAAATAGACCCCTTTCTAAAAGACATATAGACTCCTGAGAAAAAGCAGCTGTGCTGCTTTTATCGAATACCCTTAATTTTTCGGTAGAATTATAACTAATATTTATAAAAGATAGAATGAATTCTATTCATAAAATCATAAATCGTCAAGAAAATTTTAGAAATAATTAAGAAATTTAGTTGCAGTAAATATAATATATGGAATAAAAAAGCGCTTTGAAGGCGGGAAGGAAAAGGAATGGAGAGAGCAAGGCAGAAATAGAAAGAAAAAGGTCAAAGGCATTATGGTTATAAAAAGGAACTATTGAGCGCCACATTCGCGGCGGCCACAAACAGAGTATTTTTTGCCCACAGCACGCTTTCGCCCAGCGTATTTTTTATGTAGAGAATCCATAATACGCTTGCTCTATAAAGCCCGTATAAATATTTAAATACAACAAACCATTTAAATACTACTAGAATAATATGCGGTTTTTTGATAGTATATGATTTCAGTATGAAAACTGAAGCGTGTTTTTACATGAATAGTCTCAAGATTAAAAGCACTGTTCATACTATTTTTATTTGAATTTAATGGCGAGTTCTTTTTTAGGGACTCGCTTTTTTTATGTTGCCACACGGATTGGATTTTGCTTGCGCAAAATCTTAAAAAAGCATGGAAAATCATTTGATTTTCCGAATCCGTGTGACAATATGGGGATTTTAAGGGGCGAAGCCCCTTAGGAGAAGGGGTAGCGAAAGACCGCGGAGCGGGCTGGAGCGCAGGGGGAGACTTCCCCCTACTTTATGAAATAGGTTTTTAGAAGGAGCAAATATATGAAAAGAGAAGACATCAAAAAGGTTTTGATTATTGGTTCTGGACCGATTGTTATTGGTCAGGCTTGTGAGTTTGACTATTCGGGAACTCAGGCTTGTAAGGCTTTGCGCGAACTTGGCTACAAGATTGTACTTGTAAACTCTAACCCGGCTACTATTATGACTGACCCGGTTATGGCGGAC
>JAILKG010000181.1 GCA_024693915.1 Treponema sp. | reverse complement strand
AAAAAACGGAAAAGAATATTCCGGTGAGCTTTTAAGTCTACTTGAAGAGCGGCTTATGAACAGGCAGGAAGAAAAAACTCAGATTCAGAAAATGTCCAAAAGGTGTTTTTAGCCATTCTGGACTGTTTCTTCTGGACATTTTCTGAATCTGAGTTTTTTCTTCCTGCCTGTTCATAAGCCGCTCTTCAAGTAGACTTAAAAGCTCACCGGAATATTCTTTTCCGTTTTTTTCAAGCAGATTTTCCAGATTTACCAGGCGCAGAGTGGTACTGTTCAAATCCGGAATCAGGGCATCTACTAAAAGTTTTCCCTCCTGGTTCTTTCTTACATGAATTTCAGCGGTAAAAGGTTCTCCCTTTGACTGTAAAAGGTAAGGTTCTTTATCAAGTCCTGTGAGCTGGCAGAAAGCATCCGGATTTTCTTTGAAGTCTAGAATGAGTTTTCCACCAGACGAACCGTAAAGGTTTAATTCTTCGTGTTCTATTTTTGCAAATGAGAGGATGGATGGAAGGTTAACAACTTCTTTTGAGTTTTGTTTTACAAGTTTTTGTGGATTTATTAGGGATTGTGATTGAGTTTGTTGTTTTAGATAATTTTCTTGAATTTCCCTGAGGCGTAAGCAAGCGCTTCTTCGGATTCCTTCCTGAGTTTCTGGATTTCTTCCTCTGTCAGAAAGTAATCCGATGATCTCTGAAGCTTCTCTGTCTGTGAGTCCTTTGATGTTGTCTGTGATTCCGTATTCTCGTAAGAATTCATTTATTGGTTCTCCATAAACTGAAAGTTTTTCAATGTTTTCTTTACTGATTGAAATTTTATAATCTTGTTCTGGTGCTGTCAAGGTTGTAATTGCAACAACTTTTCCGCCGTTAGTTTCAATATAGTCCCTTAAATCTCTTAAAGTACTTCCCATGGAAATATGATCATCAAGAAGTATGTAATCTTTTCCTTTCTGAACTTCACCACTAAATCTTACCCTGTTCAATAATTTATCCAGGTTATCAGCTCCTGTATGATGAGCTTTTGCAGATTGTACGATAGAGCCATCGATAGAAAATCCTTGTTCACTTAAGAATTTTTTATACATTAATGGAATCATATTGTGACCATTGGCTTCAAGCCCATCTACAGCACATACAATCGCATCAGGATATTTTTTGTGAAGTTCTTTAATTATTTCTGGTCTTACACTTTGATTGACAAGATCAATGGCTGCATCCCTGTCACCGCGTTTTGCTTTTCCTACCAGCAATGCAGTTTTTATATTTTCTGAGTAGTTTTTATCGTTTACGCTATCTCCGTAATAAAGGCTGTGGGAATAAACTTTAGGAAAATTCTCACTCCATTCTTTAGTGTGATACATAGAGTTTTGAATTTCTTTAATAAATGTGTCTTTTTTATAACCCACTCCGTTCATCAAATCCTTCATAGGCATTGAAAGGAACTGCTGCAGAAACTCCTGTTTAATTGTGTCAGAAATATAGTTTTCGTTTCCCAGTTCCGGATTTATCATGAGTTCTTCTGAAATGTAGCGGTTGACTTCCTGGTTCCAGTCGATTACTTCTGCACGAAGGCTTTTTCCGTCTTTTTCAGCGATTCTTTCCAGGACCTTCTGGGCTATTTCTCCGCAGATTCTTGCGTGGCATTCGCTTAGGATTTCATCGTCATTGTGTCTGATATCCTGATAAGCAGGATCATTTCTGATTTCCTCCCACAGATGAGTCTGTCTAAAAATATCTTTTCCTCTTTCCCAGAGATCCTTATTTGTAAGACGTGTGTAATTATCCCAAAGATGGGTGTATTCATGGGCAAGTACGTTTGAATTCATCAGCTCTTTGTCGGCATAAATTTTTCCGTTATAGGCAAAACCGTAAACCTCGCCATTTTCTGTCATCATGTACTGGACACGGTTATTAATGTACATTTCCCGGTCGTCAAAAATGATGTAATTTTGCTTTGTGGTTTCCATTCCCACAAAGCCTATTTTCTGAAGGAACTCGCTGGAAAGCTTTTGTGAATGAAAGACTTTTTCTGAAAGCAAATTAAAATAGACATTCTTTCCTGTATCATTGCGTGTTACACTCCAGTTTGTTCCCAGCCTTTTTAGTTCAGAATTGATTCTATCTGCATTTTCCTTGCCAATGGCTTTATCGTAGAAAAGATAGTTTGTTCCGTTGTCGTCCGGAATTTCAACTGAATATAGATAGGTCTGTTCCCTTTTGTAACTTATCAGGTTCAGATTAAAAAGCGTTTCAAGCTGAGCCTGCTCTTTTTCCAGGGAGGCATTTCCTTTAGTATCTGTGAAAGCTATTTCGTTGGATAGCATTTCGACTGTTGGATTATCTGAAACCTGTCTTAAAACAGTCTGCCAATACTGGCTGAAATTCCTATCATTTAAGAATTCCGGAAAACTCTGGTTTCCGATGTAAAAATTATTGCCATACTTTTTCGATGCAATTTTTAAGCCCAGCTCCTTGGCATTTTCTTTATTAAGAGAAACTACATAAGCTCCATATCCAGAAAATGTATCCGGTCCTTCGATGTCCTGGCTTGTGCCGTAATGTGCAGCCATCTTCTGAACTTCTTTTCCTGCATCCAGAATAGCCTTCATCTGGCTTTCGTCCGTAATTACTTCGATTCCGGCTTTTTGAAGTTTGTCCAGAAGGAAGCTTGTAGCAGCCTGAGATTGAGGTGTCTGTTCGATTTCAGTTTCAGATTTTTCCATCTTCTGAAGAATCTCGTTGATCATGGTTGTTTTTCCGCTTCCGGTTGTGCCGGAAAAAATAATGTTTTTGTTTTCTTCGATTATTTCTTCTGCCTTCTGATTGTCATCCAGCATTTCTTCCCATTCCTGGTAAGCTTGTTCTTCTTCTGCACGAATGTCCGCTTCCATTGCAGCTTCGCTCATGCCTCCGTTAGCCTGCATCCGTTCGATTTCCTGATCCATGTCCATAGTTTTTTCTTCTCCTTTTGTTTTTGTTGTATTAAGCGCAGTGTTGCGATTTTTGTCTTCAATTAAGTCTTTGTAGAATTGAGAGTCTTTTTCTGACTGAATGAAAGAAAGGTTTGAGGATTTTAATAATTCTGACTGCGTCTGGTTTGTGATTTGTTCAAGTTCGGCAAAAAGTTTCTGATATATTGTCAGGTCTTTCTGCAATTCTTTATGGTTTCGAATCATCTCTAATTCGCCCCTCAGAAGAAGAGAACTGAAGAAATCATTGACATGTGAAGTTTTATCATTTATATTGTTAAGCGTGCCTGTTAGAGCGGTATCCGCTTGACCTCGCATGTAAAAGGGTCTGTTAGAAATAACAGACCTGAGTTTTTTTAAATCAAAACTTTTTTCTTCTCTAAATAATCCGTTTTTATCGACATTCAAATAAATCAGATTACCTTCATTTTCTCCGTATAAAAAGTATTTACCAGATGGATTTTTCTTTTGTTTGATATCACTGTTTATAAGAAATCCAAGTTTTCCTTTTGCATCAGAAAGAGAGATGTTAGTTGATGAGATTATATAAAAGACGTTTTCTCCTTGTTCCTTACTTTTTTTGTATGTGTTTTTTATATTGTTTCCATACAATCGTTTTATATCTGTGAAAATATTTTCATAAATAAGGTCAGCGAATTTTTTATAATTAAGGTCTTTACCTTTTGCATACCCATAAGGCAGCAAGTAAAACGATTCTTTTATTTCCTGGCCAATAATTAAACTTGGAATTTCATTGCAAAGTATTACTGGTTGCTCATAAAGTAATTTTGATTTTGCAATATATGAACCACGGTATAAAAGATATTCAGGATCATTTTTCAATTTTTCTGTCAACTGTGAAAGAGGCTCAGAATCTTTCTCATAATCGGTGAATTCTTTATCTGTGTAGCTTTTTAGTTGTGTTCGGATTTCTTTTTCCGGTGGTAAATCAAGAAGATGGAGGATATCTTCATCCGTAAGCTCTGTTTTTCCTTCAAGATATTGAGAACGGGATGTAATTTTAGATGCAGCCACAGTTCCGTCAAACATTACAATCTGGTCTTCTTGTGCAACATCTTCGGTTTCTGAAAGAGGTGTGTTTAAGCGCTCTTCAGGGGTCATGTTCATTCTTGTCTGAACATTTCGAGCCTCAACTTCGCCGGAAAGGCTTCTGTAAGCTTCGTATTCATTTGCGTAAAGGTTACCGTCAATTTCAACCTGTCCATCGAGGGCATTTTCTTTGATTTCTTCCATGCGGTCATTTAGTGAATCAAGCTCTGCGCAAAGCTTTTTGTATTCGTCACTGTCTTCTTTGTTTGCAAAAAGATTTTCAATCTGATTTACAACGGCTTCTCTTTTAGCATTCTTATATTCTTCGCCGGAGAGCTGACTTAATTTCTTATCAAGCTCCAGCCATTCTTCCGTTGGGAAATATTTGATTTCCAGTTCGACGATTTTTTTGTTGATTTCAGTTCGTTTATTTTCGAGTTCCTCAATGCTTATTGCCTTGAATTGTGCTTCATTTCCGCCTGTTGCAAAACCTTCGATGTATTGAATGGCGTGCTGGATTTCATGGAGCAAAACACTTTTTCCAGCAGATTCATCTAAAACAATTGTATTTGTATCAGTTCTGTATTCTCCACTTGTTCCACTAGGTAGTTTTTCAATTTTAAACTGAGTATGCCTCAATTCTGGATACGCTTTAAAAAGTTCCGGTGCATTCAATACTCTTTCAAGGTCAGCTGTCTTTTTCCAGATTTCTTTACCATCTTCAAAATCAATAAACTGTCTTACATATTCATTTTCGCTATCAATGTAGCTTTCCCAGTATTGCTTGTCCTGGATATTGATTTTTTCAAAATCGTAGCCGTTTTCTTTAATTGCTTTGTCAATCTTCTGAAATTCTTCATCGTCTACAAGATGTCGTTTAGGAAAGCGATCTTCTTCATAGAAGCTTATTTTGTTATCATCAATTTCATACCGCCATTTTCCATCAGCGCCGCATTCCCAGCCGGTAGCCAGGCGGATTGTTTTAGCATCCTTTCCTGCTTCCGTCATTTTCTGGGCAATTTTTAAATTATCAAGTCGGGTTGTTGCTTCTTCTGTCTTATCAAGGTCAGCTGCACCTTTTTCGCCTATTATCTGGAATAAGATTGAATCGTTTTTAAGGTCAAAGTTTCTGTTGTTGTCGGTGGCAGATTTGATTTGGTTGGGTTTGAAAACTGCATAGCTATCGTTACCATCATTTTCATAATTATTGTAATAGACTAATCCATCATATTTTTCGAGTTTTGATTGTTCTGCTTTTTCTGACCAATTGCCACCTTCATCATATTCTCGTTTTATATTCCGGATGTTCAGGAAAACTCCTAACATGTTTGGATTTTCAAATTTCTTTCTCTTTTTTTCTGCTTCTTCAAGTGCAATTGAAGCATTAAAGACATCTGTACGGCTTGCTGCTTTTTCTATTATCTTCCTGCGAGTGTTTATTTCATCATCAAGATAATTTCGAAAATCCTCTGCTCTAAGTTCGGCTTGAGCTTTTGTTCCAAAATGAAAAACATCTCCTTTAAATGTATCGAAGCTTTCACTTGTTGAATGATAAACAACAAGCGGCTCTCCGTTTTCGTCTATCACTTTTGAAAAACCAGGCTTGACACCACCGGTAAGTTGGCTTATAGTGACGGTGTAAGCTTCTTTTCGTGCAGACGTTCGCTCTTGCGCTTCAGTCTGAATCGCGATGGGAGTTTCCGTAGCCGATATGTGCGAATAGCTCTTGCTCTGTTCAGAGTCCAATCTGTGTGCCGCATAATCGGCTATTTTTATTTCAGTAACTTTGTGATCTTTGTATGTACTGTTAAATGACTGTGAATTTACATCGCATTTTATTTTTACAGAATAGATTCCATCGTTGAATTTGAATGCTGCGTAATAGACATCTTGCCCATAAATGTAAGGATGTTTCTTTTGTCCATCACCTTTTTCAAAATCATAATAAACAGCATTTTTCAGCATGTTATCTAAAATGGAATATGCATTTCTTTGTTCAAGCCCTCTTTTCTTTAATGAATCCTTTGTGCCTTTATTTGAAAAATAGGTTGGAATTTGTGAATCATCATTTATTATTGTTCGACCGATTAAATTTTCACTGAGCCATTCTTTTAATTGTGAAATCTCCTTTATATTGATTCCTTGGGATGTCAGATCAATATTTGTCATATCAACTACGGTAATCTTCTTATTCTCGTCATAATCCCAGTTACCGAACCATCTTTTGAAATTTGGCGTTCTTACGGCTACCCACTGTTCTTCAGTCAGATTAGTAGGCTTTCCGTTGGGAGCTTTCAGCCACATTTCTGTATCATGATACATTTCACGCACGGCCTGCTGCTGTCGTTCAGTTTCTGAAAGTCTTGGTACGTTGATATTCACTTTTTCAGTATTTTCAAACAAATCCTTCATCGGCCTTGAAAGGAACTCCTTCAAGTTTTCCAAAGTTTCTTTTGTTTCAT
>JAILKG010000160.1 GCA_024693915.1 Treponema sp. | reverse complement strand
AGTGTAAAGATAAAAGGCAATTTTTTAATTTAGCATAATTAAATCAAAATTAGCGAAGGGAACGAATCGTGGGGCAAAATTGCCCTGCTTGTGGATGACGCGAAGCGGCATTTTATAGTTCCTATGCCACAAGCAGCGCATAGTGCGCTAGCGCACCTTCGCAGCACAGCTGCTCGGAGACTCGCTTAAAATGCTCCACTGGAGCATTTTATCGGCTAAAGCCGTCGCTCCCTAGGTTTTGCAACCACGAGATAGTGACCGTCAGCCAATTTTGCTTTTAAGAATTATAAAATCAAAATTGGCTCTTTTATCTTTACACTTCCGCGATAAAGTACTTTTTCTTTCCACGACGGATTATGATAATTTTTCCTTCCAGAGCCATATCTTTTGTAATGACAGTTTCAAGGCTGTTTACGGTTTCGCCGTTTACGCTTACAGCATTTCCGGTGATAAATTCCCTGGCCTCGCGTTTTGAAGAAGCAATTTTGTTATCCACAAGCAAATCTACAATGTTTTTATCGCCTTCAAATTTAAAGGAAGGTACACCCTTCATACCGGAAAGAATATCTTTTACAGAAAGACCTTTGAAATCTCCTGCAAAAAGCTTCTGACTTACAAGAACAGCATTATCAGCTTCTTCTTTTCCGTGGAGGTCTTTTACAACTTCCCAGGCAAGTGTTTTCTGTGCGATTCGTGTTTCAGGAGCAGCTTTCTGTTCAGCCTCAATCTTTTCGATTTCTGCCCGTGAAAGGAAGGTGAAAACCTTAAGATATTCGATAACCTTTGAATCGTCAGAATTGATGAGGTACTGGTAGATTTCGTAAGCGCTGGTCTTGTTTTTATCGAGCCAGAGGGCATTTCCTTCAGACTTACCGAATTTCTTTCCTGTTGCATCAAGAATCAACGGCATTGTGAAAGCATAGGCAGGCTTATCAAGCATTTTGCGGATTAAATCAACACCGGTTGTAATGTTTCCCCACTGGTCGCTTCCTGCAACTTCCATGATACAGTTCTTTTCCTGATAGAGGTGAACAAAGTCGTAGCCCTGCATGAGCATGTAAGAAAATTCAGCATAGGTAATACCGTTTTCAAGACGGCGACGGATGATATCCTTATCAAGCATGTAGTTTACATTGATGTATTTACCAACATCCCGCAAAAAGTTCAGGAAGGTGTAATCCTTAAGCCAGTCATAGTTATCAACAACTTCAGCGGAAGGAACAATTTTTGAAACCTGAGCCTGAAGCCCCTTGATATTGTTGTTTACAACTTCTTCAGAAATGATTTCACGCTCTGCAGTCGGACGAGGATCTCCGATTCGGCCTGTAGCACCACCGCACAAAAGAACCGGATGGTGCCCTGCATTTGCAAGACGCTTTGCCATACAGAGAGAAGAATAATGGCCAATGTGAAGGCTGTCTGCTGTAGGATCCGTTCCCCAGTAAAAGCTGAAAGGTTTTCCGTCAAGAATTTTCTGTAATTCACTTTCTTCGCCGGCAACATCTTTAATAAGGCCGCGCCATTTTAAATCTTCATATAATGACATATTTGACTCCAGTCCAATAAAAATAAGTTAGACCATTATAGTTTAAAAAAAAGGCAATTACAATAAGGATTTAGCTGCCATTTTTAACTTATTTTCCTAGTCCAGAAAATTTGATATAATTTGAGTATGAAAAAACTTTTTATTTCTCTGCTTCTATTTCTTTCTTTATCAATCTTTTCAGCTTTTTCTCTTGCCTCAGGCGGGTTAATTTCTTTTCAGGAAAATATTTTTTACGGAAAAAGTGACCAGCAGAATTTGGGAGCAAGTTTTTCAATCAAACCAGATAATACAAATCTTTTTATAGAATTTTTTACCGGCTGGAACCTTTCTAACAATAATTTTCTTTTAAGCGGAGTCCTTGATTATCGTCTTTTTGAAAAAGAAATTAAAAGTAACCTGATTTTTTACACAAATGCAGGAATCAAAAGCGCCTTTGATTTCTCTGAGCAGGCTCTTCTTTCACTTGCGCCAAGAGCTGTTTTTGGACTTTCTTTTATCTTATTTGACGGCTATCTGGAACTTTTCCTTCAGCAGGCAGCAGAGCAGAATATAAGTTTTATTTTTGAAGACCAGCTATCCCTTGATTTCCCGCTAACACTACCCTTCTCAATAGGTTTTAGAATCTGGGATTAGATTTTTTCACAGAATATTCTCGATTTGCTCCTTATGGCGGCTTCTATATTATTTACACTTAATTTCGAGTTTTATAGTTTCAACTTCAAAATTGGCTTACGGTCACTATCTCGTGGTTGCAAAATCGCGCAGTACTGCGCTATGCGCTGCTTGTGGCAAGGGAACCATTAAATGCCGCTTCGCGTCATCC
>JAILKG010000045.1 GCA_024693915.1 Treponema sp. | reverse complement strand
ACTGAAAGTTGTGCTTTGCGTCTTTTACCAGGCTTTGTATTTCACCTGCAAAACCGGAGCGGCTTTCCTCTATGTTTTCGTTTGAAGTTACAAGTTTCAGGAAATCTTTCTGCTCCTCGTTTAAAAGTTTATCACAGTTTTTGGCAATAAAAAAGTATTTGTAGGAGCGGTCATTCAGTTTCAAGTCTTTTGCTTCCTGACAGGTATTTTCAAAGCTGTACTTTGCAAGTCCCTGACCAAAAATATCTTCTATGCAGATAAAAATTATATAGGTGTCTTTCAAATCCTTGTACTGCTGACCGGATTTAAGGCAGTCTACGTCAATTGTGGACTGGTAGTAACGGGCCCTTTCCGGGAGTTCACGGGTGTCTGTGGACTGCATTTCCACATTAAAGGCCTGGGTTGAGTTCTTTGCGTAAACATCCATTCTAATTCCCTTGCTCTGAAAATCAATGTCGATTGTTTCTTCCTGATACATCTGGATTTTGTCGATTTCCATTTCAAGAAGGATTTCAAGGAGCCGCTTGCAGACCTTGGGATTGTTCCGCATAACCTTGTAAAATATAAAATTATTTGCGATTGTTGCTCTTTCCCATTTTTCTTCCGGTGTTAGTTCTTTCATAGTTATTCCTTTGTATGGCCCGCTGGTTGGCAGTAGCCACCTGGCGGGCCGTTTTTTTTTAGGCTTACCTGCTTAATTTGAGTAAGCCCGGCCTCTGGCGAAAACCTCCAGGCTGGCCGAAAAGTTTTTTATTCGACTTATTTAGGTCTATATAGTTATAGTAGGAGGGCGGTCAAAAAATACCAGAAGTGGAAGAAAAAAAAGCGTTTTTTTGGAAGAAAAGCGATGTGCGGTCAAAAAAAACACGCGCGCGGCCGTGGAGTGGTGGGAGGGGCGGCATTTTAGTTTTGAAAGGCTTTTTACTGGCGGAAAAAGGTCGCCGGAAAAATAATTAAGGTAAAAGTTTTTCGTCATGCCGCCCCGAAGCAGGGCGGAGAGGAAGGCCGGAAGGAAGACCTGTAAATGGTGGAGCTGAAAGGAAGAAGTTAAGATGAATAATTTTAATAAAAGCCGCAGGGAAGAAGTGCGGTAAATGGTGCAGGCAAAGAAAAGGAAAAGGCGCAAATTAATGTTTGAAAACAGACAGAGGGTAAACTGGCTGAAGAAAAATTGCCTGAAAACAAGAGAGATAAGCCGAATTTCCGAAAAAAAATCTTTTCCCGGCCTGAAGCGGAGCACCGAGCCTTAGGCGGGCCACGAAAGGGCCGTGGGTGGACAAGGTGGAGGCTGATGGAAAAGAATCCCTGCAGTTTTGAAGATAAATAAATCAGCCGGGCCAGTGTTTCGCAAAAAAAACTAATCAGGCGCCACCGCTCCGCGCCCAGAAAAATGCTAAAAAAAAATTATAATTTTAGTGACGGCTCTGGAATATAATCACCATTTTTTATTTTTTCAGTAATTTGAGCCTTTGGCATTGGCGGTCCAAAAAGATAACCTTGAAGTTTTTCGCAGCCAATTTCACGCAAGAAATTTCGAGCTTCCTCTGTTTCTACACCTTCAGATAGAGTAAGCATTCCGACATCTTTTGCCAGTGATACAATATTTTTTAAAATCTTTTTTGATTTTTCGTTACCGTCGAAATTTTGAAGGAATTTCATATCGATTTTCATCACATCAAATTCATATTCTTTTAAAACATTCAGACCTGAATAACCAGAACCAAAATCGTCCAGCCAAAGTGCATATCCGCTTTTTCTAAAAGTTTCCAGAGCTTTCTGCAATTTTCCATCGTTTTCTGTAAGTGCACTTTCAGTTATTTCAACATGGATATATTTTTTATCGATTCCATATTTCTGAAGTGTTTTTTCTACTTCACTTGCCAGATCCATTACCTCAAAATCAAGTCGAGAAAAATTCAGCGAAACCGGAAAAACCGCTCCTCCAGCCTTCTGGTCTTCCAGAATATCCTGACACACTTTGTTCAACATAAACATGTCCAGCTTGTGTATCTGATGATATTCTTCCAGTGTATTAATGAACATTTCCGGTAAAAGAAAGCCATATTCAGGATCATTCCAGCGGGCAAGAGCCTCAAATCCGGAAAGTCTGCCCGTCTGACTGTTTACCACCGGCTGATAGTAAACATTGATATATTCCTTTTCAATTGCTTTATCAATTGTGTTAATAATATGCTGTTTTCGGTAAAAATCTCTGTTCATATCGTCATTGTATTCACAGTAATTCTTGTCAAAATGTTTTTTTATCGTGTTGCAGGCATAGCGGGCATGGTCACAGGCTACTATCGGAAGGCAATCCCGGTTTTTTGGACGGTAGGCACCGGTTTTTAAGTCCATTGTTAAACCTGAATCAGTTTTTTGTATTTCTGAACGGATGACTTCAAGCTTATTTGGAATATTTTTATCTTGAGTAAAAATCACAAAGTTATCGTTTGAAAAATGAGCAACTATAGAATCTGAAAAAGTTTTTTCTATTACATCAGCAATTTTTTTTAAAAATTCATTTCCTGACATAAAACCATATTTTTCGTTGAAATTTTTGAAATGTTCAATATCAAGAAAAAGGAAGAGTTTTTTAGTCACATCCACATTTTTTTCGTGAAGATCCGATAGAGTCTGACTGATAAAATAACTCATGTTGGAAATTCCTGTTATTTCATCACTGATAGAAAGCTTTAAAAGAATTTCATTTACTTCTTCAAGCCTCTGGTCTTTTTTAGCTTCCCTATATTTCTGATGATAATTATTTGCCGCCGACATTATTATGGCAACCCAGATAATTGCTAGATTTACCTGCGTTGCATAGGTCGCTTCATTTGCCCGGTCACAAATGAAGTAAAAAATGGAAAATGAAAGTGAAAGAAATATAATCGAATAAATAGGTCGCCAGGAAAGAAAACAGAATATAAAAAGAACCATGGTAAAAAGCGTAATAAACTGTTCGCCTTTTACATAATCCAGATAGGAAATGTACATTCCAAAAAGGATGCTGATTACTGAAAAACCAATATAAATTGTTTTACCTATGAGTTTGTTGGGTTTTCTGTTTTTAAAACTGCGAACTGAGTAAATCAGCATGGCAAATCCTGCAAGAAGTAGTATAAAATAGCAGGGAACATGCATCCAAAGCCATGTTACTGTTCGCTTTTTTTCACCAAAAAGTTGATTATATGCTGTAGAAGCCAGCATAAAGAGTTCAAGAAAAATTACAACGCTGGAAAGATATATTCCAGACAATCCGTTTGACTTTTCAAAATAATTGCTTATATAGGGAGTATACTTTTCAAGTCCTAAAAATTTTTTTATTTGTTTAAATATTTTCACACAAATATTTTACCCCTCTTTGTATAAAAAGAAAAATTTATTTTTAGGGGAATTTTATTTTTATCAATCTGAGGTAGTACCTGAAATCCTATGACTATTTCACCTCGTTTTTTTATTCCACTACCGATTTTCCCCGCCAGCTGCCCACTTTCCATCTGATAAGAACTACCACCGCGCGGAAAATCTCATCTGCAGCCATTGCCCACCAGACGCCTACCAGACCGAATTTAAAGAAAATTCCTAAAAGCCAGGCGAACACAACTGAAATTCCCCACATTGATCCAATTCCCAGCACAGTAGGAAAAACTACATCGCCGGCTGCCCTCATACTCTGAATGATAACCAGATTTACACAGCGGCCAAATTCAAGAAAAAATGCCACAAGAATTATTCTTTTTCCCAGGGCGATTATTTCCTGGTTTTCAGTAAAAAATCGCAGGGTAAAAGGAGACAAGGCAAGATTTAAGCCTGCAACCAGTGTGGAAGCAATCATTGCAATCACCAGAGATTTTAAAACCCTCCTGTAGGCATAGTCGTAATCGCCGGCACCAACACAGTGACCTGTAATAATGGAAGTGGCTCTGGCAAGAGAGTTTGAAAAGATCATGGAAAAGCCGCACAAAATATTGCAGTAAATTTTTGTGGTAATTGAAACTGCTCCTAGAGTATTTACAAAAATCGTGATTATAATCTGCGCAATGTTGTAAGAAATATTTTCGCCAGCACTTGGGATACCAAGTTTGATGAGTTTTACAAAAATATCCTTTGGGAAAGGCTTTAAATATCTTATGGCGATTTTCCCTTTTATCACTTTTCTAAAAAGGATATATGAAGTTATCATTCCCACAATACGGCTTGCACTTGTAGCAATCGCAACTCCCGCTACTCCAAGATTCAGAAATGAAAGAGGACCGTACAAAAAAAGATAATTACCAAAAATATTGATAAAATTCATTCCGAACATTATCACAAGGCCAAGAATTGTATTTCCGTTACAGTGAAAGATGCTTGCAAAAACGTTGGTTACTGCATCAGTGAAAAGGAAAATTCCTACTATTTTCATGTACCTGTTTGATTCCGCAATCATAACTTCTGGAACATGCATAACCTTCAGCAAAAATGAACTGAAAATCGTTACTATAAGACAGATAATTATGCTCAAAGAAAGGTTAAAGCCCACAGAAACTGTGTAAATTGTGTCCATCTCATCGTGTTTTTGAGCACCAAGATACTGGGCAACAATTACCCCGGAAGCGCTGGAAATAATTGTGAAAGCAAGGGTTAAAAATCCCATCACCTGATTTGCATTTCCAACTGCGCCAACTGCCACATCGGAAAAATGACTCATCATTGCCGTATCTGCATAACCAAGGCTCATGGCAAGGAGCATTTGCAAAAAAATCGGCCATGCAAGCCTGATTACTGAATAATTGGCTATATTTGTTCTGGAAGTGCCAGTACCTTGTCCTAAAGTGATTTCTTTAGACTTTATTTTTCCACCCATATTTTAAGTTTAGCGCAAAACTTTTGTACTCTGCAAGTGGGGTGTTGTGAGTAAAAGAGAAAACTACAGCAGAAAGGGCCTATTTTGCCAGACCATATGGGCACTGCAGGATGTCCTGGGAGAGATTCTGTATGAAAAAAGACTTTGCTCTCCATTTGTTCCTGGCGCCTTCCTTCCATATATCAATTCCCAGCAAAATATGTTATTCTTGAAAATATGCGAAATAAACAAAACAATGAACTTGCCGTATGTGGCTTTGCAACGGTAAAAAAACTGGAAAAAAATAACAGCGAAAGAATACGCCGCCTTTACTTTACAGAAGAAGTTGCTCCCCTTTTTGGCGGACTTTGCAAAAAAATTGCTGCCCGCAAAGGGATTTACAATAAAGTCCAGGATCCAAAAGAACTTGAAAAACTCAGCGGAACAGTTCACCATCAGGGTGTTGTGGCAATGATTTATATGCCTCAAATTACCCATCTTGATTCAGATATTACAGACAGTTGGATTGAAAACAATGAAAACGCACTTCTTTTAGATCATATTGGAAATGCAAATAATTTTGGTGCTATCGTAAGAAGCGCTGCATTTTTTGGAATGAAAAACATAATTATCCCGGAAGATGAAGCAGAAAGCGCAATCACAACAAGTTCCTACAGAATTGCAGAAGGAGGAATGGAATATGTAAAAATCTATTCTGTCCGTTCAATCAGTCGCTTTATGGAAGCATTAAAAGGAAGAATGGTAAGAATTGGCACAGATTTACAGGCTCGTTCCAGACTTTCAAGTGAAATCCAAACCTTACGCAAAGGAAAACCAGTGCTTCTAGTTCTAGGAAATGAAGAAAATGGAATCAGTGAAGAAGTGCGAAATAATTGTGATGAGCTGGTTATAATTCCTTTTAGCGGCATGACACAAGGAAAAAAAGAACCACTTGTAGACAGTTTGAATGTAGCACAGGCTTCTTCAATAATACTGTACGAACTTTGCAGATAAAGATTTTATTAAAGCGGAAGAATTATGAAATACCTGGTCTGTTCTGATATTCACGGCTCTTTTGTAGCAGCGCAAAAAATAGTCGATTTTTTTGAAAAGGAAAGCTGTCACAAGCTTTTAATTCTTGGCGACACTTTATATCATGGGCCACGAAATCCCCTTCCAAAGGGGCACAATCCAATGAAAGTTGCAGAACTCTTAAACCAGTATGCGGAAAAGATTTGCGCCTGCAGGGGAAATTGCGACGCCGAAGTTGACCAGAAAGTTCTTCACTTTCCAACAATGGACGATTTTTTTGAATTAACCTGCTCTTCCACCCTCAAAGTATTTGCTTCCCATGGTCATATTTATGCTCCTTTATCCACAGATGGAAAAATGCCGGTAAACTGCGAAGATGCAAAATTCCCAGATTTTTTAACCACGCCATTTATCCAAAATAAAACCATCTTTTTTTATGGGCACACCCACATCTCACTTTTAGAAAAAAGAAATCCGGACTATTTTATCTGCAACCCAGGCTCACCTTCACTTCCTAAGAGCGGAAGTCAGGCTGGATTTGCTCTTCTTGATACAGATTTACAAACCATCAGTCTGCGCGATACTACAGGAAAAATTCTCCAAAGTTTACAAATTATTTGATTTTTTGTTTTTGCTTTTTAATGCTTAACTTTTATTTTCAGGAAAATATTCGCAGATTAAATCATAAAAATCCGCATCCTCTACTTTTTCCCAGCTGAAGGTAAATGAGTTATCATCGTTCTGAACAACATCTATTTTTCTAACATAATCTATTTCACCTTCAGGAACTGATGGAAACACACAAGCAAAAAAAACAATGACATACTTCGCTCAATCAGAACTTTTTTTGTGTCACACCCCCCCCACCTCCGACAATTTTTACTTTAAAATTAAAACTCTAAATTTCGGCTAATAAAATCCGTACTGTCTGTAAATTATTAAAGTCTAGACCGTTTTACCATCCCATTCTGCAGAATGGGCTTTTTCTCTGGATATTGTCGCATCAAAATCTGCCATAGGCGAACAGTTTGCTTCTATATTCAATGCAGTCGTATGAAGCCGCCGCAAACATTCAGATTTATCTTTATAGCCAAGACGCGCTTTTTCTATGCTATCCTGCAAAACTCTGATAGATTCATCGTAAATTTTAAGCGGAACCGGAAAAGGATGACCGTCTTTTCCTCCATGAGCAAAACTGAATCTTGCAGGATCCGTAAAACGGCTTGGAGTCCCATGTATTACTTCACTAACAAGTGTAAGAGACTGAAGTGTTCTTGGACCAAGTCCCGGAGTCAAAAGCAGACTTTCAAAATCACCCGGGCGGCTTTCATAAGCTGTTGCCAGAACTCCGCCCAGACGTTTTAAATTCACGTCTTCTGCCTTCAGTTCATGACGAGCTGGCATAACAAGATTGCGGCTGGAATTTTCAAGAATAATTTCTCCACCGGAAAAAGCAGATGAACTTACAATTTGTCCTGCATTTTCATCTGAAGAAATAGTCTGCAAAACATCTGACCGCCCGCCATATCCAAAAGTCAAAGGAGCATCATCCGTACGCAAAATGCTTTTTATTTCTCCCATCATTTTATCCGGATTTTCAGACGCAATTTCCAGAATACCATTTCTT
Organism: Treponema sp.; assembly: GCA_024693915.1. Lineage (GTDB taxonomy): Bacteria > Spirochaetota > Spirochaetia > Treponematales > Treponemataceae > Treponema_D. The sequence continues at coordinate 6,844 of JAILKG010000045.1, read as the reverse complement.
GTATTTCCCGCATTGCGGTCAGTTAAATTCAGGATTTCTCCCCGGTTTTCTCCCACCACAGCTGAATGAGGTTCTTCCACAAAAGACCTTAAATTTGCTGAGCACCAGTGATAACGGCGGGCCTTTTTCTCCTCCCCATTCATTCCCTGTTGAACAACAGCCCAGTCTCCTTCTTTAGTTAAAATAAAATTGTGCTGGTAAAGCTGAAATCCATCCTGAACAGCAGTATTATCCACTTTTGCGCATAGTTTGCTGTTCCTGACCAGCGCGTCTCCATCAAGACCTGTGGCATCTGCCAGAAACAAGAGTTCTTCAGGCGTTTTTCTGGAATATTTTCCCCGCCCGCCGCACACAACAATTCCCAGTTCCCTAGCCCGGGCATTCAGACCCCGCTTTAAGGCGTACATAACGCTGGTAGTAATTCCACTGGAATGCCAGTCCATTCCCATAACTGAACCCAGCGACTGAAACCACAAAGGGTCGCTCAAGCGAGTAAGAACTTCTTTTCTTCCATAATTAATTATGAGGGATTCAACAATCAGAGTTCCCAGGGTCATCATGCGGTCTGCAAGCCACTTTGGAACTGTTCCTGTATGAAGGGGCAAATCAGCATGCCCGGTGCTTTTTATCATATTTTCTTTTCCATAAGATACTGATTCGACTGTGAAAATCCTGCAATCCACAAAAAAGTTTCCACAGTAAAATCGTTGTAGGTGCTGACTTTCAGCTGTTTAATTCCTTCTTCTTTCAGCTTTTCCGTTGCGTGAATCAGCATTTCTGTACCGTAACCAAGCCTTCTGTATCCTTTACGAACAAGAATTTCATCGATGTAATAGTAAGGTTCTTCCCCAAAAAGCGGAGTAACAATATGACCAATGAAAACACCAAAAATTTCTTCGTTTTTATTTTGCATCACAAAAGCTCTTGTGCACTTTCTATCCAAAAGTTCCGCCAAATGTGCATCCAATGTCTGATCTGGAGTTTTTTCAAAACAAAATTTGTAAAATTTCTGGATTTTTTCCCTTAAAGACCCGCTGCTGGCAGAAACATTTGTTCCTTCCGAGTCAGCCCCGGCTTCAATACCTGCTCCATCATACAGATAAGGAACAATATGCTTTTCATCCTGTGAAGAAAAATACATATTTGGCTGAACAAAATTCTGATAAGTCTTAAAAGAATTCAGATTCCGTCCAACAGAAAGAATCTTTTTCAGTTCTTTTTTAAGCTGGCTTGAACTTACAATTACATCAACAAGTTCCGGACAATAGCGGTTTCCAGAGCCTTTCTTCAGTTCTTCCATAACCTCATCAAAGGTTTTCTGAACAGAATAATTACGCCCCATAGTATCAGTAACCGTATCAATCATATCACAGATAGAAACCAGGTTTACCAACATTTTATAAGGCGAAGCATAGCACTTGTAATTTTCAGGATAACCACCCTCATCATTCCAGAATTTATGATGCCCTTCAATAAAATCTTCATATTCTTCCAGATAATCAATTCCGGAAATAATTTCTTTTCCAATAGAAGGGTGTCGTTTTATCCGCTCATATTCATTCTTTGTAATTGGCCGGAATTGCAGGTTAATAATATTTGTAACGCCAATTTTTCCAATATCGTGCAACAGAGCAGCATTTTTTATCAGGCGCAAAAGTTCAATTCGATTTTCAATAACTTCCTGTCTTGTAGAAAAAAGCCCGGGAATTATGCTCAATTCCGGCTTTTCCTGAATCACATGATAAAGACAAATTCCTGCCAAACTGGAAACCATTCCAAAATGAATTGCTGAAGAAATCTGCCTGTGAATAAAAATCGACTGCACAAAAAGCATAAAATCATTTTCATTATCAATTTTATGTGCAACCAGTTTTATTAAATCAATTATAAAATAATCAATTCTAAAACCTTTATCTGCGTAATGACTTTTTTCATAGAATGAAACAATATGCTGAATTATCCTTTTACACTGCTTTTTATCATCACAAATCCTCAAATAATTGAACAAAAATACATAATTATAAGAAAAATAGCTGTTAAAAAGCTTCATTTTGTCCAGCATTTTTGAAAATTTTGGATCTACCGGATCTCCATCATCAGGAAATGCCAGATCTGGGAAAATCAAAGTATTTTCGCTGTCAATTTCTTTGCTGCTGCTAATGAATTTTTCTGCAAAAATCTTCTTAACTTCTTCAATGGATTTTTCCCCATCACTAATCTGCAGCATATGGTAATAGGTAAAAATCATCAGATTAACTTCACCTTCTTTTTCTTCCTGCAGATATTCTTCCTTCAACCAGCCCTTTATAACATCAAGCGCCTTCTCATTTGCATTTCTGCTTGCTCCAATAAAAGAATTTGCACTGGAATAGGCGCCTTCGTTTTCAAGACCTTTGTTCTCGCTGTTGATTCCCACTTTAAAATCATTTTGACCGGCAGCAAAAATTCCATAAATTCTAAAAAATCTCAGCAGATATTCAATGTGAAAATGAAAATCAGAAGTTGGACTCCACATTTTTGAACAGAGCTCATCACTGGACTCCTTTAAAAACATTGCAGTCCGCTCATAAATCTCCAAAAAGCGCCTGTAATCATTAGATTTATACAGACAAAAAGCCAGCATTTCGTAAGTACGACAAAAAACCTGGTGAATTCTGGTAGTATCATCCCCACAACTTTCCTGAGTAGGAAAAAGAGCCAGAGCCTTTTCAAAAAGTTCAATTGTTTCTTCAAAAGTTCCGGAAATTAAAACAGTCCGGCTAATTCCCAGATTCATATAACAACTGAAAAGCAGGTGGTCGTTCAAAACATCCTTGCAACACAAAATTGCATTTATCAGGTCGTCCACCACATAGGTGTCAATATTGTTCTCAAAAAGAAAAAATGTTGTGTGTAAAAGAAAAGCCTGCAGAGTTTCCAGACTCAACTGCTCTGGATTTCGGATAGCCGGCTGAATATATTCCTCTAAAAGATGCTGATTTTCCCTAAAAACTCGCCTTGTCAGTTCAGAATTTGCAGCCCTCTGAACTTCCCATTTTTTATAATCGTAGGATTCCTTTAAAATCCTCCTTTCCAGATGGAAAATCAAGTCTGAGTTAAACTTATATTTATTGAAGAAAAAAACAACATTTTCTTTGGTAATAGAATCAGCGTTCACCTTTCCATTATACCCCAATTTTTTAAAAATTCCTAAAAGAATTTCAGAAACTTTCCCCAAAAATTCCCCTTAAAAAATCCAGCAGTCCCTCACACATTTCTCGATTTTATGGGCGCGAACCTTTCTTCCAACGCCTGTTCCGTGGCCCGCCTAAGGCTCGGTCTCCGCTCAAGTCCCTATTTGATAAGGGAATTACACAAGCGGTTCACCAGCTCTCTACACTCACCTTAAAATATATCCGCTCCGCCTTTGCTCCCTGCGGTCGCAAACCACTCCATAGGCGCGCGCATAACTGTTCTGCAAGATTTATCCAGCGAGTCAAAAAAAAAGGGTCTCCATATTTCTATGAAGCCTATAATCGAAGAACCGTTAAAAAACAAGCCGTCAGGGTTGTTTTAGGTTCTTCCTTAAAAATGGCTCTGAGCGAGATTTATCGAGCGAGTCAAAAAAAAGGGGTCTCCATATTTCTATGAAGCCCCCTTCATTCCGTTATTTGAAAACTAACTTAACTTATTTGTTTGACGAAAGCACAGCTTTCGTCTCACGCATTTTTAAGGTAAATGCTACCCAAACCCGCTATCGCAGCTTTGGGCTTAACGCATTTCCTATTTTCGCGATTTAATAACAGCCTGTGCTCCAGCCAATCTAGCAGCTGGTACACGGAATGGAGAACAAGATACATAGTTCAAACCAAGCTTGTAGCAAAGTTCGATAGATGCTGGATCTCCACCATGTTCACCACAGATTCCAAGGTGAAGGTCAGTCTTAACCTTGCGTCCCTTTTCTTCTGCAAGACCGATCATTACGCCAACACCGTCTTCGTCCAAAGTCTTGAATGGATCCTGGAGAAGTACTTTCTGGTCGAGGTAAGAATCGATGAACTTAGAGTAGTCGTCACGGCTGAAGCCGAATGTTGTCTGTGTAAGGTCGTTTGTACCGAATGAGAAGAAGTCTGCATATTCAGCAATTTTGTCAGCTGTAGCTGCAGCACGTGGGAATTCGATCATAGAACCAATCTGGAACTTAAGTGAAACACCAAGTTCTTTGTTTACATTAGCGATTACAGCTTCTGCCTGAGCACGAATCTGCTTCAATTCAGCGAATGTAGTTACGTTTGGAATCATGATGCGAACGTCATGCTTGAGACCTTCTTTGTCAGCCTGTGCTGTTGCGCGAGCAATAGCTTCAACCTGCATTTCGTAGATCTCTGGGTATGTGATTGCCAAACGACATCCACGGTGACCGAGCATTGGGTTGTGTTCGTTGAGTTCTGAGTATTTCTTGTTGATGAAGTCAACTTTAACACCAAGTTTCTTAGCCAAAGCTTTAGCCAAGTCTGGAGTTTCAGCCTGTACGAATTCATTAAGAGGTGGGTCAAGGAGACGGATTGTTACAGCGCGTCCTTCCATTGTCTTAATGATTCCGTAGAAGTCTTTCTGCTGAAGTGGGAGGATAGCAGCAAGGTTAGCCTTTCTTTCTTCAGTTGTATCAGAAATAATCATCTTCTGGAAAGAAGTAAGTTTTGGTTCTTCAAAGAACATGTGTTCTGTTCGGCAAAGACCGATACCAGCAGCACCAAAGCGGAATGCCTGTGGAGCTTCGTTCTGTTCAGCGTTAGCAAGAACATCGAATCCCTTTACAGTCTTTCCAGATGGAGTTGTGCGAACTGAAGCAGCGCGAACTTCGTCTGCCCAACCAAGGAATGTTTCAAGGTCGCCAGATACGCTAGCTGGAGTTACAGGAATTACTTCACCGTATACATTACCTGTTGAACCGTCGATAGAAATGAAGTCACCCTTCTTGAATTTCTTTCCGCCGATTGTAACTGTGTCTTTTCCTGTGAATACAACGTCTGCACATCCACAAACACAAGGTGTACCCATACCACGAGCAACTACGGCTGCGTGTGATGTACGTCCACCAGTAGAAGTCAAGATACCCTGAGCAACGTACATACCTGCGATGTCATCAGGAGATGTTTCCTTACGAACGAGGATAACTTTCTTACCCTTCTTGTCTTCTTCTACAGCTTCTTCAGCAGTGAATACGATTTCACCACAACCTGCTCCTGGAGAAGCGTTGAGTGCAGATGCCAAAGGTTTAGCTGACTTAAGAGCCTTAGCTTCGAACTGTGGGTGGAGGAGCTGATCAAGCTGATCTGGCTTAACGCGGAGAAGAGCCTGTTCTTTTGTGATCATTCCTTCTGCAACCATGTCTACAGCCATCTTTACAGCAGCTGGACCAGTTCTCTTACCATTGCGGCACTGGAGCATGAAGAGTTTTCCTTCCTGTACAGTGAATTCCATATCCTGCATATCATGGTAGTGAGCTTCAAGGCGGTCACGGATTGTAGAGATTTCTTTGAAGATTTCTGGCTGCTGTTTTTCAAGAGCAGAGATATCCATTGGAGTACGGATACCAGCAACAACGTCTTCACCCTGAGCGTTGATGAGGTATTCTGCCATAAAGTGGTTCTCACCAGTTGAAGGGTCACGGCTGAATGCAACACCAGTTCCTGATGTGTCACCCATGTTACCGAATACCATTGCCATTACAGTAACAGCTGTTCCCTTGATTACATTTTCGTCAATGTTGTTGAGCTTGCGGTAAATGATAGCGCGTTCGTTCATCCAAGAACCAAATACGGCACCGATAGCTCCCCACATCTGAACCTGTGGATCCTGTGGGAAATCTTCGCCTTTTTCCTGTTTGTACATTGCCTTGTATTTCTGAACGATTTCCTGGAGTTCTTCAGTTGTAAGTTCAACGTCTTCTTTGATTCCGCGGTGTGATTTTACTTCGTCGATGATAGCTTCAAATTTGTCATGATCTACGCCCATTGCAACGTTACCGTACATCTGGATAAAGCGGCGGTAAGCATCCCATGCGAAACGTGGATTGTTTGTCTTGTTAGCAAGACCAAGAACAGACTTATCGTTAAGACCAAGGTTGAGGATTGTATCCATCATACCAGGCATAGATTCAGCAGCACCAGAGCGAACAGAAACGAGAAGTGGATCGTTTTCGTCACCAAGTTTCTTTCCGAAAGTTGTTTCAAGTTTGTTAAGATATTCAGCAACTTCCTTATCAAGTCCTTCTGGATATTTTTTACCCAACTTGTAATATTCCTGACATACGTCAATAGAAATTGTGAATCCAGGTGGAACTGGAAGACTTAAAGGAGCCTTTGCCATCTGAGCAAGGTTAGCACCTTTACCACCGAGGATTGGGCGCATTGATTCATCGCCTTCTGCATCCCCGTTGCCGAAAAAGTAAACATACTTTGTAGCCATCGATTTTACTCCATATAATAAAAATTTTATGCTATGTTAAGTTTAAACATTTTACATTTTAACTGAATAACAGTCAATCAACGGAAAATCAACACGAAGAAAAAATAAAAAAATTGTCAATTTATAATTTTATGTGGTACAATGAATTTTAGTTTTCATAATAGAAGAATAAAAGGAGTGTTTATGAGATTACGAAAAATGTTTTTGATTGCTGCGGCTCTTTTGAGTACGACTTCAATTTTTGCAGAGGAAGAGGAAGCAAAGAGTGGCGGTAATTTTTTTACAAACTTGCTGAACAACGAAAATCTGGAATTAAAAGTCGTTACCGATTTCGCTTACTATCCAAAATCTGATTATGTTGCAGGTTCTTCTCATTTTGCGCCAATTACAGGTG
>JAILKG010000035.1 GCA_024693915.1 Treponema sp. | reverse complement strand
GAACCTTTACCTTCTTAAGGGATTCATCTCCACTGAAAAGCATTCGTCCCAAGAATCCGCGAACGTATGCGTCGTCCTGCTCTTTAGAATACTGCTTGAGCCATTCAGTAATATTGTAGTCGTTTGTAAAATAACTTGAATTATCACGAGGAAGATATGTGTGGCTTGTTGTCTGTCCCCAGTAAACCTCTCCGCTTTCAGGCTTTTTAACCTCGTTTATAATGTCAAAGAAAGCTGAAATTGAGTTGTGCTCGATTCCCACAAAGGCGATTTTGTCAGTTCGGTTTACCTTAAGGCTGAAGTTTTTAAGAAGTTCTGTTCCTTCGTCGTCCTTAATGCACAAATCCTTTACCTCAAGAACGTTGTTTCCGATTTCCCGGTCTGCCTTAAAGTTTACATAAGGGAATTTACGGGTTGAAACCGGCAGGTCTTCCACAGACTGAGCAAGCTTGTCGTAAATCTTTTTACGGCTTGTTGCCTGTTTTGATTTTGCAGCGTTAGAACTGAACCTAAGGATAAATTCCTTCAAATCTTTCATCTTGTCTTCAGCCTTTTTCTGCTGTTCCTTAGCCTGTCTCTGTAAAACCTGTGTCATCTGGTACCAGAAGTCGTAGTTACCGGCAAACTGGGTAATTTTTCCGTAGTCGATATCGCAGATAAATGTGCAGACCGTATTCAAAAAGTGACGGTCGTGGCTTACAACGATAACGGTATTTTCAAATTCCAAAAGGAAGTTTTCAAGCCAGGTAATAGATTCAATATCAAGACCGTTTGTAGGTTCGTCCAGAAGCAGAATATCAGGGTTACCAAAAATTGCCTGAGCAAGAAGAACGCGCACCTTCTGGCTTTCATCCAGTTCGCTCATCATTTTATCGTGGAACTCTTCTTCCAGACCAAGACCGGAAAGCATCTGTTCAATCTGATTTTCAGCTTCGTATCCGCCGATTTCACCGAATTCAGCCTGCATGTCGGCAGCCTTCATTCCGTCTTCATCTGAAAAATCAGGCTTTGCGTAAATTTCATCAATAGCCTTTGTAAGTTCGTAAAGCTTAGGATAGCCCATCATTACAGTATCTTTTACAGAATACTTGTCGTAGGCAAAGTGGTCCTGCTTTAAAACAGCCATTCGCTCACCGGTGGAAATATTGATGGAACCAGAATCGTGCTCCAGTTCTCCGGAAAGCACCTTAAGGAAGGTAGATTTTCCGGCACCGTTTGCACCTGTAATTCCGTAGCAGTTTCCGTTGGTGAACTTTAAATTTACATCCTTGAAAAGCGGCTTTTCACTGAAACGCACGCTTACATCATTTACACTAATCATATTTTTTCCTTAAAAAGTTCTAGCGGCCAAAGAAAGCCTTGATTTTAGCAAGGAAGCCCTTCTTTTCTGCAGGCTTTTCTTCCTGAACATAGCGGTTGTTCTTGAAATTCTTATTCTTTGAGTAATCCTTTTTAGAGTTCTTCTTTGAATAACTTCCGTAACTTCCTGCAGCCGCAGTTCGGCGTTCAAAATTGCCGGAAGTTTTAGAATTTCTTCCGTCTTTAGTGTAAGATTTTCCTGAAGAATTCTTTCCCTTTCCGCCATTAAAATATGAAGTCTTGTCAGAAGAGCCATATTTTTCCTTGTAGAACTTCATGCGCTCATCAAAAGACATGCTTTCCATCTTAGAGAAATCTTCCTTAGAATAGAAATTTTTCTTGTCCGTTTTAGATCCCTTTTTGCCTTTAGAATCATAGTTCTTTTTGTCAGAAGATTTTTTGTAGCCGTCTTTTTTGTCTTCGTAGCGGTGACCGCCCTTAGAACCCTTACCCTTGTAGTTGTCCCGGCTTCTATGCCCACCGCGAGGAGCTTCGTCGTCATCGTGCCAGTTTTCAGTTTTGATATACTGACCTGCACTTTTGTCTTCCATCATCTGTTCAGGGTATGCAACCTTTGCAGGAATCTGCATTTCAATAAAGCGCTCGATGGCAGGCAGGTTGTAAACATCCTGTTCAGAACAGAAAGTATAAGCTTTTCCGCTCTTTCCGGCTCTGGCAGTTCTTCCGATTCTGTGAACATAGTTTTCAGCTTCATTTGGAAGATCATAGTTAATTACCATGGCAAGATCGTCTACATCGATACCACGGGCAGCAACATCAGTTGCCACCAGAATATTAAGTTTTCCTTCCTTAAAATCCTTCAGAACTTTAAGACGGCGAGCCTGAGGAAGGTCACCGATGATAAAGCCTGCTTTCAGCTCGTTAATTTCAAGGCGTTTTGCAACAACTTCGCAGCTTCTTTTTGTGTTACAGAAAATAATCAGGCTCTGTGGATTTTCATTTTTGATGATACCAATCAGAAGCTTCATTTTTTCATCACTGGAAACATGAAGAAGTTCCTGGTCAATTTCAGAAACAGTGATGTTTTCTGCTTCAATCTCAATTTCCTTAGGATCTCTTGTATATTCCCAAGCAAGATTCTTTACATAAGTGTTCAAAGTTGCAGAAAAGAGCATAGTCTGTCTCTCTTCGCTTTTTGGAACAAATTTAAGGATTTTTCTTAAATCAGGATAAAATCCCATATCGAACATACGATCTGCTTCGTCAAGAACAACAAAAGCTACTTGGTTAAGTTCAAGGTTTCCGCCTTCAACAAGGTCAATAAGACGGCCAGGAGTTGAAACAATGATATCCAGACCTTTTTTGATTGCTGCAATCTGTTTTTCGTAACCTACTCCGCCATAAAAACTGTAGGCGTTAAGACCGGCATGCTTTGCAAGAGTTTTTGCTTCTTCCTCTACCTGAACGGCAAGTTCTCTGGTTGGAACAAGTACCAGTACCTTCTTTCCCTTATTCTCTGCCTTGGAAAGAATTTCTTGTATTATAGCAACAAGGTAAGCTGCAGTTTTTCCGGTTCCTGTCTGAGACTGAACATACAAATCAGAACCATCCTGCGAACACTTTAAAACCTGCTCCTGAACCTGGGTACAGGTTTCGTAGCCTGCATCTTCCAAACCTTTAAGAAGAGCGGCATTCAAATTAAAATCAGTAAAATTCATAAAGAAAAGTATACAGTTTTTAAGATAAGATAGCAACGGGAGAAAAAAAGGTGTAGTCGAACACGGGGATAATTGAAACAGGTGTAAAAACGTATGAAAAAAAACTGTCTGGAGTTGCAAACGAACCCAGGCAGTTCAAAAAAAAACTGTCTGGCATTGAAAACGAACCCAGACAGTTCAAAAAAAAAACTGCCTGGCCTTGCAAAACCAAGCCAGACAGTTCAAAAAAATCTAGGCATTAGCCAGAGCCTTAAGCTCCTTCAGCATTTCAGGAAGTTTTTCCCCCATGTTTTCGTTAGTGAACTGGCAGGTTCCAACCTTTTCGTGACCGCCTCCGCCGTACTTAAGCATAAGGCTTCCTACATTTACATGACTTGTCTTGTTCAAAATAGAATAGCCTACAGCAGCAGAACAGCCTTCTCCTCCACGACCGCTTACAATCCAGGCAGAAATATTCTGTTCAGGATACATGCTGTAGATCATAAAGCGGTTTCCAGTATAGATAGGGTCAACACCACGAAGATCAGTTACAATAAGGTTTCCTTCAACCACAGTGTGAGCCTTTACCATTTCCTTAAACTTTTCAGTCTGCTCCTTGTAAACTTCGATTCTTTCTTTTACGTCAGGCATTGCAAGAATTTCGTCAGTAGACTTATCCCGGCAGGCAACCATCAGTTTTTCCATCAGGGCATAGTTTGGAACAGTGAACTGTCTCCAGCGGCCAAGGCCGGTACGGGGATCCATTAAAAAGCCAACTAAAATCCAGCCTTTTGGATTTTGAATTTCGTCGATTGTAAGGTTACCAGAATCAACCTTATCAACAGCAACCATGATGTCGTCAAAGTTAGGGAATTTTTCCTTTCCACCGTAATATTCGTAGATAATACGCGCGCAGCTTGGAGTAATTCGGCTTTCGCCCTTGTATTTTCCCTTCAGTTCGTTTCTTTCAAACTCAGAAGAATGGTGATCAAACCAGAGACCGCAGCCAGGCACAAAAGGAACATTGGCAAGACAGTCGTTTTCATTTATTTCCACAAGCCCGTCCTGCAAATCCTTTGGGTGGGCAAATTTCCATGTATCAATAACACCAGCCTCCAGAAGCAGTGCACCGCAAGCCAGTCCGTCAAAATCTGAGCGGGTAACAAGTCTCATAGCCATAATTAGACCTCGTTTTAAAAATGTTTTTATAAATTATACCCCCCAATCAGCCAGAGGTCAAAGAAAAATGAAGGAATAAAAGTAAGATAAAAACAGGCGGTCCTTGCAGAAACAATATCAAGGCCACCATCAGAGCAAGCAAGAAGAATATCAGGGCGTGCCAGCATCGGAGTTCCTCCGCTGCCGTCGGGCTTTTCGCACTTCCGCGCCTCCGCGCTCCATTCCGCACTCAAACTAAAAAAAAGCCTGCTGACCTGGCAAAAAACTTTTTTCACAGGTCAGCAGGCTTTCCTTTACTAAAAGCCCGTTCGGAACGCCTTACAGGCGGTGCTCCAATCCCTCACGCTTTTTTTTCAGTATAAATAGAATTAAAAAAAAATATTTATTGGACAACTTTTATTTTTCGTAATTTATTTTCCATTTCGGTAAGTTTGCAATCCCAATCTTCTGCTTCATCCAAATCTGAATTTATCTTCTTAGCATATTCATTATTTTTTACCATATCGTGCTTAAAAATTATCGGATTGTTTCCACCAAAACACTGATGAGCCCAGTAATTACGCTTCTTTCTTATATCATCCAATTTTGCAAAATCATCTTTAATAAAAAGAGTAATCTTTTTTTCCTGCTGAAGTTTTGAGCACTTTTTAATTAATTCGCCCAAAGAATCAGTTTCATACTCATCAAGTCTTTCGTACCAGTCCTTTTCTTCATCTGCCAGAAATTCAGAACAGATAATTTTTAAGCGCATTTCTATATACTGATAAAATTCCATTAATTCGCAATATTTAAAACGAAAATCCGATTCATTCATAAACAGAAATAACCCATCCTTATGATTATAAACTTATCTTGTAGTTTCCTAAAAAAAAATGCAAAGAACTTTTATTATAAAATTCTTTGCATTTCTCTTTTTTAAGTTTTAGCTGGATTTTTAATCCTTAAAAACCAATATTTTTCTGTAAATGTCAGGCCTCAGGTCTGTAATAAAAATTACTCCTCATCCCCGGCATCCTGAACAATCGGCGACTCCTCATCGGCAGTGTGCAGGTAATCGCAGTCCGGGTTAATGCAGGACTTGTAGCTTCCGTTCTTTTTGTCAAACTTTTCTACCAGGAACCAGCCGCACTTAGGGCAGTACTGGTCAATCGGCTTAAAGTGGCTGATAAAGCTGCAGGTAGGGTAATTTGTACAGCCGTAGAATTCTTTTCCCCTTCCCTTTGTTTTTCTTGCAACAATTTCGCCGTTACAGCCCGGCATCGGACATTTTGCAAGGGAAATAGACTTTGTGTTGTGACACTCAGGGAATCCTGAACAAGCCAGGAAGAATCCAAAGCGGCCAAGTTTTTTTACCATTGGCTTTCCACACTTTTCGCAGACCTTGTCAGTCATTTCGTCAAGACTTCCCTTTACGCTCTGAACGCTGGTCATAACTTCATCTACCCGCTTGCTG
>JAILKG010000029.1 GCA_024693915.1 Treponema sp. | reverse complement strand
GGCTGTCTAATAAGTTTAGTGACTGCGGTCATTGAGCCTGTCGCCCGCTTGCGCACGGAGCGAAGCGAAGTAATGACCATTTACACTATATATGGTGGTTGCTTCGCGCCTTCGGACGAGAACCTCAACCACCGCAAACTTTTCTTTTTGGACAGCCCCATTTTTAGAATCTGTTCAAAGTTACATCAAATGCAATGTATGAAGCAGGTGGAATTACTCCAGGGTATCCCTGTTCACCATAAGCCAAATCAGGTGGCAAAACCATAGTTCTTGTTTCACCTTTTTTCATATCCTGTACCATGATGTCAAAACCAGGAATCATCTGTCCGCCTGCAGTTGTAAACTCAAGGTCACCTCTTCCAGCTGACTGATCAAAAACTGTTCCGTCTACGAGATATCCTTTATAAGCAACTGCAACCTTCTTTCCTTTTCCGCACTTTGCACCGCTTCCTTCTTTTGTTGTCTTCCAGTAAATACCTTCAGCTGATTTTTCAAAATTAGGGAACTTTTTCTGAACTTCTGCAACTTTTGCAGCCATGCGTGCTTCTTTTGCAGCAGCAGCTCTTGCACTTGCTTCCTTGTTCAATCTGTCAAAGTCAGCCTGTGTGCATGTAAATTTTTCTGCATCAGCACCCTGGCGGTAAATCTTTACAGAAACAATTTCGTCACCCTGGGCAACAGTGTTTACAACTTCCTGGTCAGCCTTTGTTACTACGTGACCAAAAATTGTGTGTTTTCCATTCAACCATTCAGTAGGAACGTGTGTAATAAAGAACTGTGAACCGTTTGTATTTGGTCCAGAATTTGCCATTGCAAGATATCCAGGCTCTTTGAAGAGGTAAGGAACATCTTCATCAGCAAACTTGTATCCAGGACCACCAGTACCATTACCCCGTGGATCTCCACCCTGAATCATAAAATCTTTAATTACACGGTGAAATTTAAGACCATTATAAAATGGCTTTCCTTTTGCAGCATCAAGAGTTCCTTCTGCAAGTCCTACAAAGTTACAAACTGTCAAAGGAGCGTCCTTGTAATACAACTCAAGGGCGATGCTTCCTTTAGAAGTTTCCATCACTGCAAATAATCCGTCTTTTCCTTTGAATGAATCCATAACCTTTCCTTTAGAGCTACAAGCTCCGTTCATTAATATGCTTGCAGCAAAAATAGCTGCTAAAAAAATCTTTTTCATTTTTTCCTCTTTTTTTTTTGCAATTTTACCGGCAAAATTGCCGGCAATTTTTACAATTTCAGACTTTTATTTGAACTGAACCATAAACCAGCGGTAAATTGCATCCATTCTGTCTGTCATGGAATCTTCAATCTGCTTTCTTACATTAAAGAGAGGAACAGTTTTTGCATCTACATCAGTAGAAAGATAAAGCAAAAGATTGTCACCGCAATCAATAGAAAGAACATTAAGCTGAAGTTTTTCTTCCATTACCGCTTTAACGCCCATATAACTCATTGGAATAGTGTTTAAAAAAGTTGCATAGAGCATATTTTCATTCTGGTAGTAGTGCAGAATATACTTTGTATCCCCATAGGTATGATCCTGCTGATAGCAATAAAGAACTTTTCCATCTGCTGAACCAGAAATCTGATCTGGAATTTTTTCATCAGAGTTTTTAGATGCAATTGTATATGCTTTTTTATAAAGTATATCACCATTCTTTTTTTCTGCAAAATGATATCTCATTCCTTCCATTTTGCTGATTGAACGGAAAACAACCGAAATATCATCGTTTGTAATTGATGAACGGCTGCTACCTTTCAAAAGTTCTGCTTTTGGAATCAAATAAAGAAATTCAGCAGTAAAAGGAACTCCCTTTTCATCCTTTGCAATCAGGGAATTTTTTATTTTTGAATCATACTGGCATTTTGGAACCATTGTAATAGAATTATCACCTTTTGGATGAATCAAGCTGATTGAACCATTCTTTTTAAGCTGTTCCACTTTTTCAGCACTAATATAATCTTCAATTTTTCCACTCTGAGCAAATGAAAGAGAAAAAATTGAAGCAAAAATAAGAGCCAAAGCTGCTTTTTTATTAATTTTCATGTATTCAATACCTCCTGTGCCAGGCTATCTAACAAGCCCGTAAGCCGGTCTGCATCATTTATGCAAAAGGTCTTTTCCACCTTCATTATGAATTAAACCATTCTTAAAATAAAAAGTAACAGCTATAAAAACTGCTGCTTTTATCAAAAATTAACGGCCAAAACCCTTGTAAATAATTCTTACCTGCTTGTAAAGTCCTTCTCCTTCAGACTTTGTTTCAATATCTGGAATATCGTTCAAAGTAGTGTGAATAAGTCTTCTTTCAAAAGGATTCATTGGTTCAAGCAAAATTGACTGATGAGACTGGTGTACTTTGTCAGCAGTTGTGTATGCAAGGCGAACAAGTGATTCTTCACGACGGATGCGGTAGTTTTCAGTATCAAGAATCACACGAATTTCTTCATGACCAAGGCGACCTGCATAAATATTTGCAAGGAGCTGTAAAGCATCAAGATTTTTTCCTTTTCTTCCAATAAGAATTGAAGAATGTTCTGAATCAAGCTTAATACCAATTTTCTTTTCTTCACGGAAAATGATATCTACTTTTACATCATAGCCCATTTTTTCTACAACATTTTTTACAAAGTCAATGAGTTTTTCTTCAAATTCACCCTGTGGAACTGGATTTGCAACTCTTGTTCCCTCATCATAATCAATATTTTCATTTGCTGTTCCCTTTGCCTGTACATTTTCTACAGTGTGAACGCAAATTTTTACATATCCCTTCTTAAAAAGTGAATTTTTCTGTGTTTCAAGAATTTCTACATCAAACTGATCTCGGTTAAGACCCAGTTCCGATGCTGCAAGTTCAATTGCTTCTTTTTCTGTTTTTCCTTCAAATTCGTAAGTCATTTTATACCTCTTATTTTAAGAAACTCAGTCCAAGTAAACTGAGGTTCATTTTGTCTTTATTTTCTTTTTGCTGGTGATTTTTTATTTGCACCACCGTTAGCTAATTCTGCTCTTTTTTTCTTCATCATTCCATTGATAATCAACTGCTGAACAACCTGGAAAATTGTACTGAATGTCCAGTAAACTAGAAGTCCGGAAGAAGCATTGTAGAACAAGAAGAAGAACATGATAGGCATTCCGTACATCATCAGTGTCATCTGTGTTTTAGTCTGAGCATTTGTAGCTGCACCGTTATTACCAGTAATTTTTCCGCTTATAAGCTGAACTGCAAGATAAATAAATGGCAGAATTCTCATCTGATTTCCAAAGAAAGGAATGCTCTTTTTGAATGTATGAACGCTGTCACCAGCAGACAAGTCGCTAATCCAGCCAGGAATAAAACTTGCTCCCCTGAATTCAAAATAGTTGTTAAAGATGTTGAACATAGACCACAGAAGAAGGAACTGCAAAAGCATTGGCAAACAACCACTCATAGGATTGTAGCCTGCTTCCTTGTAAATCTTTGCCATTTCTTCCTGCATTTTCTGAGGCTGATCTTTGTACTTTGTCTGCAATGCTTGAATTTTTGGCTGAACTTCCTGCATTTTCAAAGTAGACATAGACTGATTTTTTGTAAGAGGGAAGAGGATAAGTTTGATTATCAAAGTCATTACGATAATCGAAACTCCCCAGTTTCCAATAAATTTGTTTATAAACTCAAGGAACCATTTAAGGATTGTTTCAAGCCAGCCAAGCCAGCCGCTGCTCTGCAAACATTCAGTAAGTTTTAAACCGCTTAAATTCCACTTGTTATTTTCTGCAACATTGTAAATCTTAAGATCTTTTTCGTTTCTTGGTCCAATGTAGAAATAATAAGTATCGTTTGCATCCTGACTTTCAATTGGTTTTCTAACCAGAATAGCCTGTGCATTTGTGTAATTATTTACTTCAATCTGAGTTGAATACCAGCTTAAATCCATTTTTTCAGCTTTTTCTGGAACTACAAGATTTACAAAGTATTTTCCACCAATTCCATTCCAAACATATGGTTTTCCAAACTGTCTGAACTGTTTTCCACTTATTACCTGTCGTTTTGCCTTGCTTCCATTGAAAGAAATAAACTGTCTGTTTTCGTATCTGTTCAATTTTGGATTGAAATATGGTCCAATCTGTGGGGAAGTTCTAAGAGTGTAGCCGGTATTTCCAATATTGATTTTGCCATCTTCATTATCTGAATGAATCAAAATTTCCAATTTGAAAACATATTCATCCGGCAAAAATGTATATCTCTTTCCAAGAATAAATGAGTTTTCACTGCCATCATCATTTTTTACAGAAAATTTCTTTGTAAATAGATAAGTATTTTCATCAATTTTTTCAGTTTTGAAAAATTCATTTACAATTGGAGAACCAGCCTGACCAAAGGAAAGTGAGCAGGCTCTATTAAAATCTGAAATATTATCAGCCATCTGAACAGCATCTTTTGTATCAATATCAATATGATTCAAAAGTTTGTAACTGATAACATCGCCGCCTTTGTTAGTAAGAACAACTTCTGCTTTTCCTGTATTTACAACAAAAGTTTCTTCTGAAGCAACCTCAGTGTCTGCAGCAGCGAAAGCACTGATTACAGAATTTTCAGTAGTTTCTGAAACTGCTTTATTTTCATTTTCAGCATTTTCTACATTCTGAACTTCTGTGTTCTGTTTTTCTGAATTATAAGAATTCGGAAATAATTTTGGCTGAAGTATAAAAGAAACACCCACAACAATTGTTGAAAGAACAATTGCTAAAATTGTATTCTTGTCCATGCAATTACCCCTCTTTTTAAGTGATAACTGTTTAAATCACGGAACGGGGTCATAGCCACCTTTAGAATATGGATTACAACGTAGAATTCTCTTAAATGCAAGAAAAAATCCTTTTATTACTCCATGTTTTTCAATTGCTTCCAATGCATACTGAGAACAGGTAGGTGTAAACCTGCAGCAAGCTGGAAACAATGGAGAAATAAACTTCCGATAAAATCGAATTGGCAGACAAAAAAATTTTCTGATAAATTTTTTCATTCTTCCAGAATTCCTGCTTTAATCAATAATGTACGAAATTGAACACATCGCGTGCTGAACGAGTCATTTCCAGGGTAAACTAAAAATAGAATGTCGTACCCAGTGTTCAGATGTGTTTTTAGTAAACGATAGACTTCACGGCTATAACGTTTTGACAAGTTCCTCTGCACAGCGTTACCGTAACCGCGTGGCAAAGGAAAACCAACTCTGTTTGAATCCAGCCCATTTTCCAAATAGAAAATTTTTGCACCGGAAACACTTGCCTTTTTTCCGTCTTTAAACAGTCTTTTAAAATCTACAGGACTTTTTATCCGTTCTTTACGAGTAAACAGTCCTGTTTTCAAGTCTGTTTCCATCCCTAATAGTTAAAATCAATAAGGCTTCTTTTCGTGAGATACAGAAAGTTTTGCTCTTCCCTTTGCACGGCGGCGAGCCAAAACTTTGCGTCCACCCTTTGTAGCCATACGAGCTCTGAAACCAAATTTTCTATTGCGTTTAACTTT
>JAILKG010000027.1 GCA_024693915.1 Treponema sp. | reverse complement strand
AAAAGCCTTTAGGTAAAATAACCGAAAACAATGAAAACCCATTCACTCTGTCTTTTGGAAAATCACCAAATGAATTAATTTCACGAAATGAATATGCAGAGCAATTTTTTAATACATTTCATGCAAAAAATCCAATAAGCCATGCTTTTATAATTGAAGGAATACGAGGCTGTGGAAAAACTGTATTAATGACAACAATAGAGAAGCAGCTGGCAGAAGAAAAGGACTGGATTATTGTAGACTTGAATTCAACTCAAAACTTGATTGATGATTTTGCAATGAGGCTTATAGATTCCTGCAGAAAAATCTCTGATATATTAAAAGGCGGATTTAATATTTCAGTTGCTGACTTTGGAGTTGGTTTAATTGGAGAAAATAAAAACCGTGACAGCGTAAGCATAATTTCACAAATACTTGAAAATCTGCAAAAGAAAAACAAAAAAGTCTTAATAACCATTGATGAAGTTATAAAAGACGAAAGCATGAAGCATTTTGCCAGTGAGTTTCAGATTTTTTTGCGGAAAGACTACCCCGTTTTTCTTCTGATGACCGGACTATACGAAAACATATACTCCATTCAAAACGACCCGGCATTAACTTTTTTGCTCCGAACTCCAAAAGTTAACCTGGAACCTTTAAGTCTTCTTCAAATAGCAAAGACATACCAAAATGTCTTCAAGTGTGATAACGAAACAGCAAAAAAACTTTCAAAAATGACTAAGGGCTATGCATTTGCATTTCAGGCGCTTGGACTTTTGTATTTTGATTACCACAAATCTCTGCCCCTTGAGCAGATAATTCTAAAATATGATGAGCTTCTGGATGACTTTGTATACAAAAAAATCTGGCAGGGGCTTTCTATTCAGGACAAAAATGTAATTCTTGCAATTACAGACGAACAGAAAAAAGTCAGTGAAATATGTGAAAAACTCAATATGACAAGCTCAACCTTTTCAAAATATCGGGAACGGCTTTTGAACCGTGGAATAATAAGGGCACCGCAGCACGGGTATGTAGAAATTATTCTTCCACGCTTTGCAGAAATCGCGGATTTTTATGCCTGATAAACCAAAAATAACAAAAATTTTTACTATTGCTATTTTATAATGTAACCATTAAAATATAATTGAATTTTATATTCGTAAGGAGAACAAATTATGAAGAAAATTATTATGGCTCTTACAGCCGCTTTATTTGTTGCAACAAGTGCATCAGCATTCAGCCTTACCGGAGGTATTGCTTATGGACATTCTGCAGCAACTAGATTAAACAATGATTTTTCATTAACAGAAGAAACTGAAGCCGAAGAAAAAATCGGTTTTAATGTTGGTCTCTGCAATGTTATCGCAGGTCCGTTGGGATGGTTCACTGATGTACAGGCTTTGTGGCCAATCAGTACTGTATCTAAAACAGATGATGGAACAACAACATTTACTCCTACAAAACAATTCAATATCAATGCTGTTTTAGGTCCAGCTCTTTGCTTTAATTTAAACGATGCAACAGATCTTCATATTGGAGCAGGAATTGATATCAACTATAACACAAAAGAATATGAACCTGATTTGGAAGGTGTTAAACAGGCTACAAACCAGACTTTCAACTGGGGGCCTGCTGTAAAAGCTGACCTGAACTTTTTGCTTTTGGGCTTCATCGGAATCGGTGTTACTTGTGACGTTGGTTTCCTTTGGGGAGAAACAAATTTGAATTTCGATTTAAAAGATGGTGCATCAGAAAATACAAAAACAAACGACAGCTACAAGAACTTCACTTTGCTTTTCGTACCTAGCGTAAACGCTGTAATCAAATTGGGGAAATAACTGGTAAATTGAAGAACCAGTTATAAAAAAGAATGGTGACCGCTCTCTTTTTGAGGGCGGTCTTTTTTTTAAGAAACCCTAGATGTCACAAAAGCTAAAATTTCCAATTTTTTTTATCTTTTTAATTTTATGCATTTGTTTTATTTTGTAATTCTTCTGTCAGTCTCTGTACTTTCTCTAACGGAAGTCCGGTAGCTTCAGAAACTTGTTCAACAGAAAGATTCATCGAAAGTAACTTTTTAGCCGTTTCAACAGCCTTTTTCTGAGCGCCTGTAATTTCACCTTCTGCAAAAGCTTCTTCTCGTTGTGCGGCAACATCTTCTTCATAACTGTATTCGGCTATTAACATGTTAATTACCTCCGTTACAGCTTGCTCCAGATAACCTTTTAAAAGACCATTTTGTAACCCCCATTTAACAGCTTCTTTAAAAACTTCTTCACGGTTATCATTTTCTTGTAAAAGGTTATGGATTTTTTCAATTAATTCACTGTACTCCTTTAAAGTATTACAGTTTTCTAAAATTTTCAAGTTTTTTCCTGGTTTCACGTTTATTACCGGGACATTAAGTTCCAACTGAAATATTTTTTTTAATTCTTTAGGCGATGTATAATAATCTGACTCAGGAAAATCAAAGGCATCGGAAAGTTTTAACAAATCATATTCGTCAATTTCATCTATTCCAGTATAAAGCACATAAAATTCAGGCCTCGGAATTTTCCTTAGGTTTCTGTAATATCGTTCCCGCTTTGGAACAAGCATTTCATAAACACGTGAAATATACAGAAGACAACGCAGTGGCATATTTTTGTTTATAGTAGACTGATGTTCAATAAGCACTACCAAAGTTCCGTTCACAAGCTTACAGACATCATTTTTAAGAGTACGGTAAATAGTGTCTTTAATTACATAGTCTTCAATTTCCGTATTTTCAAGCTTTAAATGCTGGCCAGAAAGAGCATTGTAAAGCTCCAAAAAACGCCTGTTATCGCTGAAAAGCTCCACAAAAAGACCATCTGCTATTTTTTTATTTATTTTTGCCATTTATTTACCTCTTAACATATTAATGTAAATTAATGACTTAAAAAGCCTAAAAAATTCCCACAGATATTTCGTCGAAGGCATAAAAAAACCGGCTCCCAGGGAACCGGTCATTTATTAAAAAAAGTTACTTATTTTGTAGTCTTTTTTGTTGTTGACTTTGTTGTAGTCTTCTTTGCAGGAGCTTTTTCTGCAGGAAGTTTTGTTACTACTACAGAGTTATCTGCATTTGAGTAAGGAGCTGGAATATATTTGTCTGCTTTCCAGTCGTTTTCCCATTTGTAACCGTCCAGAAGATATCTGAACTGGTATTCTTTATCCACGTCAAGTTCGAGTTTTACAGAGAATGAACCGTCTTTATCCTGTTTGAGCGGTGTATCTGTGCTGCTCCAGCTGTTAAAATCACCTGCAATGTTTACTTTTTTGGCGCCCTGTGCTGCTTCTGCTGAAACTATAAATGTAACATTACATTTTGTCTTATCTTTAGAAAAGGTTTTTTTGAGTGACATGCCACTCCTCCTTTAAATATTAAATTTCTTTTTTGAAATTCTAACAAATATTGTGGGTATTATAACATTGTATTTATATTTTGTATAGAACATTTTTAATATTTTTATTAAATTTATTGCGTTTTTTTCTTTTTTATACTATCTTAAATATAAGAATGAATGCAGATGCACTACATTCTGCCGCAGATTTATCCAAATTGCATGCGGTCGGGGATTATCTCTAAAATGCTAAAAAGGAGGCCAAATATGGGGCTTTTCTCTTCAAAAAATCCAAAACATTATCTTTTTACTTCTGAATCCGTAGGTGAAGGACACCCGGATAAACTTTGTGATCAGGTTTCTGATGCCGTTCTTGACTACTGTCTTTCTCTGGATAAGGATGCACATGTTGCCTGCGAAACTTTTTCAAGCACAGACTTTCTGCTGGTAGGCGGAGAAATCGGTTTTTCTAAAAAAGACATCGACATAAAAGCTTTTAACCATGAAGTTGAAAAAATTGCCAGAAAGGTGGCTCTGGATATCGGTTACAACTCCAATGATGTAGGACTGGACGGAGCAAACTGCCTTTTTATGAACAGACTTCACGCCCAGAGCGCTGACATCAACCAGGGAGTTGTTGGAAGCGGTCTTAAGGAATACGAAGGCCAGCAGGGAGCTGGTGACCAGGGAATGATGTTCGGTTTTGCCTGCAACGAAACTCCGGAACTCATGCCTGCACCAATTTACTATTCCCACCAGCTCTTGCTCAAAGCAACTGAACTCAGAAAAAAGGGAATCATCAGCTGGCTGCGCCCGGATGCAAAAAGTCAGGTTACTGTTGAATACGAAGGCTACAAACCGGTTAGAATTGACACAGTTGTTCTGAGTCACCAGCACAATCCGGAAGTTTCTTACGAAGAAATCAAATCTACAATCATCAACCAGATTATCAAGCCGGTTCTGGAACCAACAGGCCTTTTGGACAAGGATACAAAATTCTTTATTAACCCAACAGGTAAATTTGTAACAGGCGGTCCAGACGGAGATTCTGGTCTTACAGGACGCAAAATTATCGTAGACACATACGGCGGAATGGGTCGCCACGGCGGCGGCGCTTTCAGCGGAAAAGATCCTTCAAAAGTAGACCGTTCAGCAGCTTACATGGCCCGCTACATTGCAAAAAACATTGTAGCCGCCAAACTTGCTGACAGAGCTGAAGTTGAACTGGCTTACGCAATCGGTGTTCCTTTCCCAGTTTCTATCTATGTTGACACTTTTGAAACTGAAAAAGTAGAAAGGTCAAAAATTGAAGAAGCTGTAAAAAAGGTTTTTGACTGCACTCCAGCCGGAATCATCAAAACTCTGGATCTTAAAAATCCAATTTACCGCCAGACTGCAAGCTACGGCCACTTTGGCCGTGAAGGTTTCCCTTGGGAAAAAACAGACAAAGTTGAAGAACTTAAAGCTCTCTGCCAGTAATTTTTTGGATTACCCACAAAAACTGAACAGAAGGTCTGCGGGCGCCTATGGAAGCCTGCGACTGAAAGGAGCAGTGCGAAGGGGCTGTCTAATAAGTTTAGTGACTGCGGTCATTGAGCCTGTCGCCCGCTTGCGCATGGAGCGAAGCGAAGTAATGACCATTTACACTATATCTGGTGGTTGCTTCGCGCCTTCGGACGAGAACCTCAACCACCGCAAACTTTTTTTTTGGACAGCCCTTTCGCACCAAGCCTCTGACGGGGGCTGGAACAGGCGTTGAAAGACCATTTCCCGCCCAATTTTTTATAATTCATATATAAAATATGCACTTACTTTCAGAATCTGAAATCATAGAAATTTTTTCGCGATTCAGGGCAGCAAACCCGGAACCAAAGCCAGAGCTTGA
>JAILKG010000165.1 GCA_024693915.1 Treponema sp. | reverse complement strand
CATCTGCAACGTGCATACAAAAGCGAAGGTTATCCGCATCGTTACTCCAGCAGGTACCAATAGCCAGACAAACATCTGCGCCGTAACCGCTTTCACTGCGGAGAGATTCAGTTTTTTTGTCAAAATCTTCCTGAGAAGTTTGAGGACAAATTATCACAAATTCATCGCCACCTGCACGGAATATTTCGTCACTGGGAAAATGCTTCTTTAATAGTTTTGCAGCATTAACTAAAAGCTTATCCCCGGCTTCATGCCCACCAGAATCGTTACACTGTTTAAGTCCATTCAAGTCGGCAAACAAAACCCCAAAAGGAGTTTTTACCGGAGAACTTCCGTTTACATGCCAGTCAACCCTGGCATTCATTGAGTTTCGGTTTCTGACTCCCGTCAAAACATCAATGTTGCTCATAAATTCAAGCTTTTCCATCAGGTCATTGCTGGCAATTTCTGAAGAAAGGAAAAATCCTGTAAGCTCTATAAATTCTTTGATTTTTATAAGTTTTTCAATATTAAAATCAGTTATAAAAAGAACGCCCATCATTCGTTCTGCCTGATAAAGAGGAACAAGAATCAGGGTTTTTACACCGGCAGACCTGAGACTTTTTACCCAGACAGGATTACTTTTTTCAAGTTCAGCCATGTCGTATTCGTCTTTGATAATTACATTATCGTGCCCCTTTACTGTTTCCTCCCAGGAAAAAACAACTTCCGGTGGCAAATATTCCAGAAAATCACTAAAATCCGCACTGTTATCCCTGTACTTGTAACAAAGAGGAGCAAATTTCTGCTTATTTTTATCAATCATAATAATACAGCTGCAGAAACTGTCTGTTTTTTCCTGAATATCGGAAATAACAGTATTCATACTTTCTGTAAAATTCTTTGAACCGCGAAGATTAATACAAGTCTGAATTACAAACTGGGCAACATCCATGGAAATATTGGACATTTTTTCTGCCACCAGTCCGACAGTAAATTCAAAAACAAATAAGAGATAATGAATATTTTTGTTATCAACATCAGTGGACAGGGGAATATAGTTTCCGTCAGTCCAGAGGTTCATAGATTTTGTATCTACATAAGCGTGAAGATGCTGTTTTTTTACAGCACAACGGTAACAGAAATCTTCAAAATTTCGCTCCTTTGGAATCAATTCTGAATAAATCATGTTATCGTAGAACTTGTCACCCATGATTTTTTTATACATCTCGTTAGCGCACACAATTCGAATTTCACCACAATGTCCATTTTCTGTTTCCTGAACAGACATAACTGAGGCAGCCATTCCACATGCATCAACGATCGGTTGCAAGTCCATAATTTTGATTGTAAATACCTTTTTAATTTTATTCAATACAAAACTATTACTTATAATTAATGCTCAAAAAAAAAGCCCCGCTATTTTCTTTCATACTTTTCAGACAGAAAAAAAAGCGGGGTCTTTTAATATTATAAAATTTAGCTTATAGCGTTTTCAATCTTAGAAAGCCTGAGCTCCGTATCCCTTTACAGCGCCAAAGAATTTCATGATGTTTTCGCTGTATGGATATTTGTTTGCATACATAGAAACTTTAGACTTGATTGAACCCTGTGTGTTCATACCAAGAGCAGCGCGCAGCTGGTTTGCTTCAGAGTTAGGATTGTAGTCAGCTGTTTCTGTGTAAGAAGCAGAAAGGAATCCTTCAAGATAAGCCTGATCGATAATTCCCTTGAAAACTTTTGGATCGCTCAAAGAAACATTGTCTTCACATGATTCAATTCCGTCTACATCTTCAAAATCTTCGAAAGCGTCATCAGTAACTTTGAGATATTTAATAGAAGGACTTACTGTGTAGCTTACATCACCCTTCTTGTTCAGGAAGAACATGTTTTCATCAAGTGTAACTTTTGCTTCACCCTTGCGGTTGTTCATACCGTTGTCGAAAGCTGACATTACGCTAAGACCAAGGATGTTGTGGCTGATGTTTGCATCAACTCTTGGAAGAGCGCGAACACCGTATCCCATATCACCAAAGTCTTTTGTTCGGCTCCATGTAAAGAGAACTGTATTGTATTCAAAGTTGAATTTTGTAACAAAAGCCTTTCCGCTGCGGCTTGAAACATTACATGCCATCATACGGCTGCCAATGAATACGTTGTTCTTAATATTTACAGTACCTTCAAGATGGTTCAAGTTTACTGCATAGAAAGAGCTGTTCAGGAATACACAGTTAGTAACGGTAATAGTTCCAGTTGTGTTTCCGTACAGAAGATATTTTTTAAGAGAAGCATATGGATAGCTTCCTTTTGAAGGAGGTTCAAGCCACATACCAGTTTCTACACCCTCTGGTTTTCCTTCTGTTGAGTGATAAGCGTTTACTTCACTGTGATCAAGGAAGAATCCATCAAATACAGTTGTACTTCCGGCAGCGTCAATTTTGAATTCAATTGTACCATTCTGTGGAGGAGTTGCATTCTGTTCAATTGTGGGTCTGATAAGAGAGATGTTCTTTGCTACATCACGAGTCTTAAAATCTGCAGAATAACCACCATAAATTTTTACAGGCTTATCAATTACGATAAATCCAACTCCAGCCTTTCCAGAATAACTTCCGGCTGCAACGCGGATTTCATCTCCTGGGGCAGCTGCTTCAACAGCACTCCAGATAGCCTTGAGAGGTTCTGCAGGGTTTGTTCCTTCGTTCTTCTTTTTTCCATCTGGGGAAACATAGTAAGTTGTTGCAAGTGCAGGAAGAGCTGCAGCTGCAAGAAGAAGCATAGAAATCAAAATCTTTTTCATCTAAATCTCCTTAAGATTTATAATTTTTTGTTCTTTTTAAAGACAAGACAATATTAGAAAAAAACAAAAAATTTATCAATTTAAAAAAATAAAATTAAGAAATTGTTTAGAAAAGAGAACCTTACAAAAAATCTATGCCTGCGCTATAATATAGACATGAAAAATCCTTCTATTTTCTTAAGAATTAATTCATTATTTCCAAAGTCAAATTTTTCTTTTTTAATCTTATTTTTACTTCTTTTGACTTCAAACGCAGACGCACAAAAGCTTACAATCAAAAACACATTTGGCGCAGATTCAGAGAACTTTTCCGACTACGATATTTTTACCTCGGAAAGACAGACAGACATAAATCAGGATATTTCCACCAGCAATATTTTCTCTATTGGAGACCAGCTGCAGGCTGACTATAAAAGTTCTTTATTGACAGGGCGCCTTCGTCTGGAAAGCGCCTTCCAGAATGGTCTGACTTCCAGCAACGGAGAGGACTCGAACAGCGGCTATCCTGCAAGTACCGCTTATACGGAAGAAAATCTTCCTTCCTTCATTTTTGCTCCTTCAGGTTTTGTTCACTTTACACCCATTGAACAGTTTGGTCTGGCTCTTGGAACTTCCTTTTACAAACAATTTGCAATTCCTTCAGCATATTTAGCCGCCGCTGACGACACCAGCAAATACGGCCGCCTTATCACCGACTCCCTGGGCCACGAAGAATACCTTGGAAACGAAAGCATAGCCCTCCTCTTTACGGGTTTTGCAGGCGGCCTTTCCAGCAACTGGTATTTTGGCCAATCCCAGGAATTTTACTTAAAATCTGCAGCCGGTCTCACATTCGCCTTCACTTCTGAAAACAGCACCTCTTCTGACAGCTCCGGCACAGAGGCATCCACTTCCTCAAGCACATCCTCTGGAACCGAAAGTTCCACAGCTTCTGCCAGTGACAGCTCCCAGGACTCAGTCATTTTTGAATATGCCCTGGACGCCGGCTTTAATTTTGGTAAAGAAAACCTTTTTGACATAGGTTTTACCGCCCATGACATCACAAGTGATTCCAGAAAAATCGCCGCCTTTGCCGGCCTCACATGTATTCCAGACGCAGTGATGAACATCGGCTTTTACTACAATTTCACAAGCAGTGATTTTTTACCGGAAAGCCGCGTTACCCGAAGCGATGATGACACCGATCTGGATATCTACAAGTACAAAAAACAAAAGACAAAGTATGCACTTGGGGCAAGCGGCGGCTACTACATTTCTTCCATTGGGCTGGGACTTTATGCAGATGTTATTTCCGGCCTAAACGACGAATATATCGGACAGATTGAGTATGTAAATTCCGACGGAACAAGCACATATGAAAGCGCCAGCATCAAACGAGGCCAGACAATCGTAAAATACAAGCAGAAATCAAACGGCAGCTACAAGGCAAAACGCACCGACGAATTTGTGGAAGGCGCCATTCCTTTTTACAGCCAGCTTCGTCTCACCTTCGATGCAAACCCGGATCTGAACCTGGCCTTTAACTTCAAACTTCGAACAATGCTGGGCGACTCTGATTCCACCTGCATCACTCTCTACCCAAGAGCCACTTACAGCCTGCCGGACAATATCGGAAGTCTTAGCGCCGGTATCCGCATGGAATTTAACCTGACCCGCTACGACGGGCTTTCCAGCATTTCTCTTCCTTTCACCTACACCTGGAAGATGAAGAAAAAGTTTTAGAAAGGCAGACCGCTGACCTGGCAAACCCTCAATCCATCAAAAAAAGGGCTTCAGTCCAGCCTTTTCTGCCAGAACCAAAGCCCAAAAATTGAACAAAAAACTCTCTATATGTTCGGAGTTTTTATTTAAGCTCCGTCACCTTCCAAAGCCGTCAACTGATTGCAGCTTTCCTCAAAAAGCCAGGTTCCCCCTCCCACCAGCAGGCCACCAAGCTCTCCTTCAAAACTTACAAAATCCGAAAGGAACTACAAAACCGGAACTTCCATATCTTCAGGATTTTCAATGATGATGTTCAGATTTCCGTTTCTGGTTCTTAGCTCATCGATAAAAGCCTTGGTATCAATGTTGGCTTTTGGCTGAATCCAGTAACTGATTGTAAAAAGAGTACCCATATTGGAAGTTTTTACGTTTTTTACGTCATATTTTTCAAGATACTTTTCAAAAATATCGTTAAAAACGTCCTTGTAATTCATATCTTCCGGAATTGTGATTTTCAAAACCTGCTTGTCTTCCACCTTCCAGAAAATTGACATCAAAATAAAAATCAGACTGATAACAAAAACCGTAGCAAAAGCAATAAAATAGCTGTTCAGGGCAATCATCACTCCCACAGAGAGGGAAAAGAAAACGTAAAGAATATCCTTCGAATCCCCCGGAATGCTTCGGAAACGCACCAGAGCAAAAATTCCCGCCAGCGAAAGAGTCTTCTTAAGGTCAGAGGCCACAAAAGGAATGATAACCGCCATAATCGCCGGCATCAAAAGTACCGTAATCACAAAATTCTTAGAAAATTTCTGCTTTTTGTTAGCCAGCATATAGCCTGCCGAAATAAAAGCGCCTGCCACCAGCCCCAAAAGCATGTTAAAAAGTATTCCGCCAATTTCCTCGTCCACCAAAAATCCCGTCAATAAATCTTCCATATTTTTCTCCTTCAATAAATTCATTTTTTAAAGGGGCGCCTGCCCCTCGCTCCTGCCTGGCTCCGCTTTTTTTCCTAAAAAAGCAGCTTTTTTGCCGTCAGCAGATTTTTAATCTTATAGCCTTTCCGCCTCTTTACAGCCTGGCTCCGCCGGGCATCCGCTACCCCCTCTAACGGGGGTAATAGAAGAAGCTTGAG
>JAILKG010000164.1 GCA_024693915.1 Treponema sp. | reverse complement strand
TTTTGTATTTTATGCTTTTACAAAAGCTTTTTTCAAGAAATCAAGATCCAGTTCTGGATAAAGTACGTGTGCACCAAGCAGCTTGTTTACACGAGCGCGTGCAGCAGCTACTGTATCGTCAGAAATCTCGATTTTACCCTTAGCAGGTTTTCCTTCTTTTGTAAGGCCAGGTTTTGTGTTTTTAAGAACAAAGTCGATGATGTCTGCAACTTCTTTCATGTCTGCTTCGTTCATGCCCAGAGTTGTAAGACCTGGAGTTCCGATACGGATACCAGATGTCCACCATGCACCGTTTTTGTCGTATGGAAGAGCGTTTGCGTTAGCTGTTACACCGCACTTGAAGAGGGCTGCTTCTGCCTGTTTTCCGGTAAGACCGTAAACTGTTACATCACAGAGCATAAGGTGGTTGTCTGTTCCGCCAGTCTGAAGTGGAATGTTGTGTGATTTACAGCCTTCAGCAAGAGCCTGTGCATTTTTTACAACCTGATGAGCCCATGCCTGGTAAGCTGGAGTGCGGGCTTCTTTGAATGCGATTGCCTTTGCAGCCATGATGTGACCAAGAGGTCCACCAAGAACCATTGGACAACCCTTGTTTACATAGTCTGCGAATTCTTTTTTGCAGAGAATCATAGCACCGCGAGGTCCGCGGAGAGTTTTGTGGGTTGTTGTTGTTACGATGTCAGCCCATTTTACAGGATCATAGTCGCCTTCGAATACTTTTCCGGCAACAAGACCTGCAAAGTGTGCCATATCTACCATCAATACTGCTCCGCACTTGTCAGCGATTTCGCGGAAGCGTTTGAAGTTGATTTTTCTTGGGTAAGCAGAGAAACCTGTCAAAAGGATGAGAGGTTTTACTTCCATTGCCTGCTTTTCGATTGCATCGTAGTCCAAAAGACCTGTTTCTTTGTCAACTCCGTAAGGGTGGCTTTCGAACATACGGGCAGAAACGTTCATTTTGTATCCGTGGGTAAGGTGACCACCGCAAGAGTAGTCAAGACCCATAAGCTTCTGGTTTCCAAACTTTTTGCGAAGAGCGTCGAACTGTTCGTCTGTAAGGTCGTTCAAAGATTTTACACCAAGTTCTTCAAGAGTTGGTGTTTCTACTTTTGCAGAAAGAATGGCCCAGTAGGCAACAAGGTTTGTGTCAGCACCAGAATGAGGCTGAACGTAAGCGTAATCTGCACCAAAAAGTGCTTCTGCTTCGCGAGCGGCAACGTTTTCTACAGCGTCGATGTTTACACAACCACCGTAGTAGCGGTGTTCAGGATATCCTTCTGCATATTTGTCTGTAAGAAGGTTGCCCATAGCTGCCTGAACATTGAGTGAACAGTAGTTTTCGCTGGCAACAAGCTTTAAGTGGCTTCTCTGGTTTTCAATTTCGTTTACGATTGAAGCTGCGATATCCGGACCGACTGCGGCAACCTGCTGAAGGTTTGCAACATAAGCGCACATTGCGGCATTTGGTTTTCCATTACAACTTGCAAGGTATTCTTCCAATGGTGTTGACATAAATGTCTCCTTAATTTTACAAAATGATGTTATATATTACTTTTTTGCACGGCTTTATTCAACTATTGTGACACTTTTTTGTTTTTTGTCAAAGGTAATGGGAAGTGGTTGAAGTGGGAAGTGGGAAGTGGAGCCTTCTCTATCCACTGCGCCTTTACTATTCCCGGCGCCTTCTCTATTTCCAGCGCCTTT
Organism: Treponema sp.; assembly: GCA_024693915.1. Classification (GTDB taxonomy): domain Bacteria; phylum Spirochaetota; class Spirochaetia; order Treponematales; family Treponemataceae; genus Treponema_D. The sequence continues at coordinate 13,725 of JAILKG010000164.1, read as the reverse complement.
ACTATTCCCGGCGCCTTCTTTATTTCCAGTGCCTTATTCGATAATTGTAATAACATCCCTTAACACGTAGTGAAACTGAGGGGCGCTGGAATTCTTGTTTTCAGGGAAAGGATTTTTTAAGTTCCAGATATCTGTGGGGTCAAAAGGGTTTTCTCCAGTAAAATCAGCCTTAAAGACCTGCAGGTCCTTGTTTTTTAAGAGCCTTTCGTATTTTTCCAGTTCTGCCTGGGTTTCTTCCGGGCAGATTAATCTGTTTAAGCCGATTATTTCAACCCAGCCCTTGTCAAAACCAAAGGCTGTATCGTTGCCGGAAAGGCGGGAGTGCATGTAGTTTTCAATTCTTTTTCCTTTTAGAACCGCCTGTGTTGCTCCTACAATATAAGGCGTCCAGTTGATTCGGCTTGAAATCAGGGAAGTTGTTGGGGCAACGTCGGTCATGCTCTGGTTGTAGCCCACATGGAAGACCCTTTTTCCGTTTTTTGTGCTGGCTTCTTCGCAGGCTATTGCAGGTCCTGTTGTATCTGAATGCTGACCGATTATGATTGCACCCTCGTTGATAAGCCTTTCGGCATATTTTTTTTCTATAACATGATTACTCCAGGTATTGGTGTAAATTACAGTCATTTTTGCTTCGTTTACAATGCTTTTTATGCCCAGAAAAAAAGCTGTGTAGCCGGAAATTACTTCTGCAAACGGGAAGGCGGCTACATAACCGATTTTTGCTTCTTCTGGGGAGATTTTTTTCTGTTCAATCAGTTCTTTTAGTTTTAAGCCTGCTGCAATGCCAGAAAGGTATCGGCCTTCGTAGATTGTTCCCATAAAATTGTGGTAGTTGAAAAGAATGGGCCCTTCATTTGCGTTAACTCCCGTTGCCTGGCAGAACTGGACTTTTGGATATTTAGCGGCCATAACTTTTGTTATTCCCTGAAAACCAAAGCTTGTGGTAAAAATCAGACTGCAGCCCTGGTTTACAAGGTCTTCTATTGCTTCCTGACAAATTTCGTCGTCTTCCGGAATGTTGTATTTTGCAAAGGTTTCTACTTTGTCCCCCAGGGCGTCTTCCAGTTCCCACTGGGAACGAACATAGTTGTTGGTATAGGCAGTTCCTGTGTCTCCAATGTATACAAAACCAACTTTTATGGAGGAGGCGCTTGTGCCTGTGTGGAGAAGCTTTGTTCCTAAAAACATGAATCCAATACCGATTATTGCTGAAAGAAGGGTAATTACATATTTGTTATTCATTTTTTTCCTCTTTTGTAAGGGTCGCTGGCGACCCAGTGTTTTTTAGACCTTTATATAATAAGGCCGCTATGCCGGCGACCAGGCCTTTTATACTTTTCAAATCTAAGGCTCTTCTGGAGAACCTGCCTTTAATAGCAAAGCGTTAAAAAATTGCTGATGCAATTTTTGGCTGGCCTTTTGCAGGGCTTTTCTGGCCTTATGGAGCAAGTCTTTCCCAGCAGGACTTTTCCAGCAAGACTTTCAAGAAGCAGATGCCTTTTAAAGTTCTAGTCTTTTTTCTGTATTTCTTCTGCGCTGATTTCTCCGCTTTCTATAAGTTTTAAAAGAATTTCTACCAGAGTTGGGTCAAACTGACTTCCTGAGCAGCGTTTTAATTCCTGAATTACATAATCCATGTTCAGAGCCTTTCTGTAGACACGGTTTGCAGTCATTGCATCAAAAGCGTCTGCAAGTCCGATAATTCTGGCGTTTAAAGGGATTTCTTCTCCCTTCAGGCCGTTAGGATAACCGCTTCCGTCGTAACGCTCATGGTGGAATTTTGCTCCTTCGTCTACGTGAGGAATGAGGGTAAAGTCCTTCAAAATTTCACCGCCGATTGTTGTGTGGGTTTTCATAATGGCGTATTCTTCATCGGTCAGTCGGTCTGGTTTGTTCAAAACTGCGTCCGGAACACCGATTTTACCGATGTCGTGGAGGAGTCCTGTCTGGCGAATCTGGTTCAGCTCTTCGTCAGAAAAGCCCAGTTCCCTGGCCAGAAGAACGGCGTATTCTGAAACCCTAAGGGAGTGTTTTCCAGTGCTTTTGTCTCTGGCTTCAACGGCGTTTGCAATGGAGAAAATGGTTTCGTTTCCCATGGTAATCTGTTTTTTGATGGCATCCATTTCCTGTTTCTGTTTTTCAAGACGCTTACCCTGAATTGTACTGGTGATAAACCAGGTAAGCCAGGCGATTGCCAGCATTGCAACTCCTGCAGTGTAAACCAAAAACCACCAGTTGTTGTAGATTTTGTAGGTTTTTGAAATGTTGTATACAGCTTCCTCTACGGTGTTTCTTCCCTTTGAGTCCAGAACCGCAATGTGGAATTTGTAATTTCCTGATTTCAGGTTCATGTAAACGGAACTGGAAAGTTCGCTCTGAAGCATTACAGCAGGTTTATCATCAACTCCTTCAAAGTAGAGACTGATGTAAGGTGTATTAATAGAATAATTTATGATTTCTGGAATTATTTCTACTGTATCTGCATCTGACTGGATAACATAAGGAATATCTTTCTGAAGGATGTGTCTTTTTCCATCGATAATTATGGATTTTAACTGCATGCGGTAGGAATGTTCTATTTTATCGTATGTGTTCAAATTGATTTTGCTGGAACCGGTGTCGCAGGAAAGGTAGAGGTTTCCTTCCTGATCCATATAGTTCCATGAATTTGCGGTAAGGGAGCCTCTCAGACCTTTTTTAAGGTCAAGAAGTTCATAGTCCAGTTTTTCTCCGTTTTTGCTGTTCAAAAGTTCTTCTCTGTTCACCACAAAAATACCGGCTCCGCTTAAAACAAATATGTTTTTGTTTGGACGTACTACAAGGTCGTAATTGTTTGAAAAAGGAAAATTGGAAAGAATTCTGATATTTATTTTATCTTTTATATCCCGGATTTCTTCTGTGGTTAGGGAGTTTTTATCATCCAAGGTCTGGTCTAGCTGGTCATTCTGTTTTGAAGAAGATTCCAGGGCACCGTCATTTAGATTCTCTGGTATAAGGTTCGGGGAATCTTTGTTTTCTGATGACTTTGAATTTTCATTTTCTCCAAAAGTGATGTAGCAGAGGCCGTTACTGGTTACGGCGTATACGCTTTCAAGTTCATTTTCGCCGTCGAAATCGTTTACAGTGCGAAGAACAACATTCGAAGAAAGTCCGTCATCCTTTTTTAAGAGCCTTGTAAGCCTGTAGGGGCTATTGTTTTCACTGGAGCTAGAAAAATCGCCGCTTCTTTTGTTCTGGTTTTCTTCAGAGGCCTTTGATGACTTTCCTATGTTTTTTTCAATGACTGCAATTCCGCCTCCATCTGTTCCGGCAAGAAGCAATCCATTTTTAGTCTGGCTGAGGGAAAGAATTACCGGATTTTCAAGCCCATCTTTTTCTGTAATCCACTGAATTATTCTGTCATCCTGAATGATGGCAATTCCATCGCTTGCACCGCAGGCAATACTTCCGTCGGCCAGTTCTACAGCAACTCTGAACTGGTGAGGAATTCCTAGGGTTACTATGCTTCCGTCTGTTTTTACGTGGGTCATTCCACGAGATTTTGAAGAAATCCACATGGAAGAATCTTTACAGATTGTAAGACAGCGGACTCTTATGCCGGAAAATCTTTCTGTAAGTGCATTTTGCAGAGGTTTGTTTGTTTTTGAATCAATAGCCATAAGGCCGTCGTCTGTTGCAAAGTAGAGATTGCCCATAAAAAGGGCAGTTGAGTTTACAACAGAAATTGGAAGTCCTGCCGAAGCGTAAATTTCTGAAAAAGAGGTTTCGCACATCTTCAAAAGTCCCAGACGGCTGGATGTGAACCAGAGATTTCCCTGGTAATCTTCTGTCATGTTGTCTATGGAATTGTTAAAGGAGCCGGTTTCAAGAGGATAGAAATTCTGATTTTGAATATAACCGGCTCCGTTATCAGAGCAGGTAAAAAGAACATCGTCTATAAATTTAAATGAATTTATATGCTTTAAAGTGATGTTTTTTATTTCAGCTTTCACTGAAAGAAAGTTTGTGTCTGTTTTTTCAGTCTGTCTTACAATTTTTGGAGAAGCGCCTCTTATAACAGCTCTTTCTGTCTTTACTTCCGTAGAATCTGTATTGTCAGAAATGATTTCTGTTTTCTGCCTGGCGGCTTGAAAGTAAGAAATATTCTGGCTGTCTTGAGAGATGTTCTGACTGTCTTGAATTAAGGCAATGTTGTCCTGAAGCCCGGAATTTCTTTCTGAAATTTTATTCTGATCATTCAGACTGTAGATAAAGACTCTGTTTCCTTCTGTAGAGGCGTAAAGGTTTCCTTCCTGATCAAAAGTGCAGGCTGTGAATTTAACTCGTCTATCCTGGGAGGAATAAAGAATTTTTCCTCCTGCCTGAAGGATAAAAAGTCTTCCGTCTGCTGTTACTGCGGCTATGTGTTCTTTTTCATCTGCACTTAAAGAAATAGCCGTCTGAATTTCAGGAATAATTGCAATTACATAAAGTCCATTTGCTATAGAAAGAATTGCAAGTGATTCAGAAGTTCCTACATAATAAAAACCGTCTGAACCGCGGATTATACTTCTTACTGCATCAGAGGGAAGTCCGTCTTTTTCTTCGATAACATTCATTACGCTTTCGTTGATGATTATAGAAAGGCCGTTGTCGTTTGTTCCAACAATCAGGCGGCCTTCGTCGTCAACGTAAAGGCAGCGGACAGCTTTAATCGATTCAAATTCGTTCATCAGACGGAATTCATTTCCGTTGTGGCGGTAAAGTCCCTCGTATGTTCCGATCCAGAGAATACCGTCGTTTGTGCAGGCTATATCGTTTGTTTTTCCTCCGGAAAGTCCGTTGGATTTGTTGTAAATTGTACTTGCATAGGAATTATAAGATTTTTCCGGGGAAATCTGCTTTGTTTGTCCGCTGGCTTCATAGGGAAAAAAGGCTGCAAAAGAAAAAAAGAGGACAAAAATTAAAAGGTTACGCCCTGAAAGATATTCTGTTTTTTCGGAAGGCTTTGTTTCTGCAGAGGACTTTGCTTCTCCATGGAAATCTGCCTGGGGCTTTGTTTCCGATTTCTGTATTGTATCGGTCACGCGCTTTGTTTCCGATAGATTTATTGTCTCGGCCTGGGGACTTGTCTCTGTGTCTGCTTGTCCGCCTTTAACCTCAGCAGAGCTTTCTTCTATTCTGTCTTGGTTTTCTTCCTCATTTTCTGAAGGAGGGGTTATTTTTAGCCAGAAGGGCAGGTGGGGCCTTATGATTCTGTAAAATTTTATAAAAGCATAAAGAGCTACAAGGGTTATAACCTTGTCCAGAAAATCCATGTAAAACTGGCCCAGAATTATACAGGCAAGTCTGGGTAAGCCCCAGCTTCCAAATAATTCAGAAATGCCTTCTCCCCATTTATTGCCGATCTGTCCATCGTAAAAAACAATGTTTAAAATCACGGAGATAAAGACGCAGACTCCGGTTACCATAAGGGAAAGACTCATGGTTTTGAATAAAGTGTTCATCCAGCCTTTTTTAGCCATATAGCCTACAATCAGGGCAATAAAGATACTGGTTAGTGAATATATAGAAGAAACTGGGTTTAAAAAGCCGTGAAGAAGGTTTCCTGCAATTCCCACAATTGCCCCGCAAACAGGTCCCAGGGCATAGGCCGTTAAAAATGTGCCAAAGCAATCCATCCATAAAGGAGGTTCAAAAGTATCACCGATAATTCTTCCAATGACATTTGCAAGCATACTTACAAGAACGATAATTAGAATGTGGTAAGGTTTGTAGGGATTTCGTTTCATGCTGTCTTCCTTTTTTAAATCTGATGATATTTAATGTAGCCTTAATTTCGAGTTTTATAATTTCAATTTTTATTTTACACTTAGATAACTCGACATTGAGCTTATGTAATCAAAATATTTAAATATATGCAAGTAAAAATTTTTAAAATGACTTGTTTTATCCTACTATATTAATCGGGAGAAAAAAGAGGATACTTCACAAGAATATTTTACCTGTGGGAACAAATAATTGGGGCGCTAGTAGGAGGGGCGGAAGTCAGCTTTATTATGTGATTAATTTGAAGATTAAACTTAAAAAAAAGGCATGGGCATAAAAAAAGCCAGGAACCAAAGGAGGAGGGTTCCTGGCGGAATTTAGGGCTTTTTTCAAACCCAAAAGGACTGGTCAAGGCTATAAGATAAGAGTGACTTAGCCTTGACAGACCACTTTACCTGCGTGGCTGGAAAATGGGATATTCCAGCCTCTTTTTCCGTACTATTTGTAAGGCTTCCAGCTTCCGTCAGACTGCAGGATCATCTGAGTTCCTCTGTACATATCAAGACCGGCTCCGTTAGGATACTGGTTCTTTGCGCCGCCGTTACCATTGTTGAAAATGATGTAGGTCTTCTGGTTTTCAAGTTCGTATGGAAGAATGTAGCGGTAAAGTCCGTTACCAAGATTTTCCATTTCAACTCCAGGCCAGCTTCCATTGTTCTTTACTCCGCCTTCGTTGTATGCGTAAGCACAAACTCTGTCGTGTGGCCAGTCAGGACCCATCATTTTTGAATCAAAGTATACAATTGTGTTCTTTTTGTGGAGAACTTTCTTGTATGTGTATTTCTTTGTAATTTTCTTTCCGTTTGAATCTTTAGCAGAAATTGTAAGGGTTTCTGTTTTTCCGTATCCAAGGTCTTTTCCAATTACAAGTTTGTCACCATCTTTAAGGCTTCCAGTTGTTTTTCCAAGTGTATAAGTTGCATCTGTGCAGCCACGGATTTTTACACCTACAGTGATGAAGTCGTCAAGGAAGTATCCGCTTGGAACTGAACATTCGATTTCTGAGCGGAACTCAAGTGGTTTAGCTGTTTTGTTGTAAGCAACTCCAACTGTTTCTGCTTCGATTGTTCCGTAGAGTTTTCCGCCTTTTACAGTGATTGTAGAACCGCGAACGTGTTCTTTGTATTCACCGTCTGCCATAAGTTTTACTGGAACTCCGTCAAAGTTCTTTGCTTTGTCAGAAGCGTTGATGATTACTACACCAGAGTTAGCTCCGTTTCCGCGTTCGATAAAGAGAACTTCATTCTCACCTGTTGGGTTAGAAAGGGCTTCGTCACTTCCTGCCATTGCATTTCTAAAGAAGTTTACTTCTACAACCTGTCTGTCTTTGAACATATTGCTTCCGGCTGCCTGAATCTTGTTTTCACCCCAAGGATTGTTCTTTGTACTTCCCATTGGTCTGTCAAAGAAGAGTGGTGTTCCGCTCTTTCTTGAAGCGATTACTGCCCATGCACGGATTACTTCCTGTTCATCAAGTTCTTTGTAAGAAGCATCGTTACAGAAGTTATCGTGGCTTTCTACCCATGTTACAACGTTTTCAGGTTTTGCACCCTTTGGAAGAACATAGTCAGTTACAAATGCAGCATTGAAGTTGTCAGTTTTTGAAGCTTCGCGAACTCTGAATCCGTACATAGAGTTAGTTGTCTTCATGTAGCGGTGATAAGAAGCAAGGCGTGAAGAAAGTTCATCGTCGTATCCGCTCTTCATATCAGCAGAATACTTAATGTTTCCACCTTCCTGAAGAACTTCTCCGTACTGGAATGAAGCACCGTTTGCAAGAACTGTAGGCCAGAAGTTGCTGGTGAACTTTTCTACAGTGTATTTATGTGGCTGAGTTTTTACTGTTCCATTGTATTTTTCCGGATGACTTGTTACATCATCTGGAAGTTCGATAAGTTTTGCAGCGTCATAGCGGAAACCGTCGGCTCCGTCTTCAACGCAGCGCTTAAGGAAGTCAAGAACCAGCTGCTGAACTTTTGGGTTCTGTGTGTTCAAGTCCCAGAGACCAGAAAGTGCATACTGTGTTTCTTCAAAACGGTCTGTTTCTGACCAGTAACCGTCCTGGGCATGGAAACCGTCTCCTTCAATGTTTTTCAATCCTTCGTCGATTGCGTTCCATGTTGCTGTACAGTGGTTGATTACTGTATCAACGATGATTTTGATTCCGTATTTGTGAGCTTCTTCGCACATTGCGATGAATTCTTTTTCTGTTCCCAGCTGGTAGTTACCAACAACATATTTTGTAGGCTGGTAGTGGAAATACCATTTTCCTTTTCCCATGATTTCAAGACCACCGTCATCTCCTACGAGACACTGGCTGATTGGGGATGTCTGGATTGCAGAAAATCCTGCAGCGGCGATTTCGCTCATATTCTTTTTTATTGTGTTGAATGACCAGCACCAGGCGTGAAGAATGGCTCCGTTCTGAGTTTCTTCTGCCAGGCCTGTTTCTGTTACTTTAGCTTGTGCAGATACATTGGTGAAAAGTGAAAGCATGATTGTGAATAAAACTGCTACTTTTGATTTCAAAAGTTTCTTCATAGTGGATACCTCCAGATTTTTAGAGAGTTTAGCGGTAAACTTCTTGATTTTAGAATACTCCTACACTTCATATTTGTCAATCTTTTTTTTTTGTGATAGAGTGTTTTCATGACCTTAAAAGATATTGCTAAAGAATGTGGTGTCAGCATGATGACAGTTTCAAATGTTATCAGCGGAAACCACAAAAAAGTTTCAGCCGCTACAATCGAAAAGGTTAATGCGGTTATAAAAAAATACGATTACGTGCCAAACCTCATGGCCCGCACTCTTTCTTCTAAATCTTCTCACCTGATTCTTCTGGTTATTCCAACGATAAAAAAGGAAGAGCTTTCCACTCTCTATAACCAGTACCTTACGGAGCTTATTTCCAGCATTGAGAGGGAACTGGTTTCCAACGGCTATTTTGTCCTTCTTCATTCTGTTGCTGAACCAAAAGAAATAGAAATGATGTACAAAACCTGGAATATCGACGGTGCTATCTTCCTTCTTCCATTGTTCAACAAGATGGTAACTGAGGTTAAAGATTACGATAAAAAGAATTTTGTTCTTATAGACAGTTATGCAGACATTCCAGGCGTTCTTTATTCCCGCTGTGATGACGAACTGGGAACGTACCGTGCAACCTCTTATCTGATTTCCAAAGGTCACACCCGGATTTTGTACGCCGCAGAGCACTATGCAAAGAATCTTCTTCTTGAAAGGCGTTATGCCGGCTATGTGCGCGCCCTGAAGGAGCACAACCTTGAGGTACAGGACGAACTGTACGCTCCTATCGTTCCAAACTATTACGGCGGCCTTGAATACGGAAAAAGCCTTACAAGGGACAAACTGAATTTTACAGGTGTTGTAACAACCAGCGATATGTGTGCCCTGGGAATTATGCAGGGCGCCCGGGAAAATGGTCTTCACGTTCCGGAGGATTTCTCACTTATCGGCTTTGATAATCTTTCTGTCTGCAGTTTTTCAAATCCTAAACTTACAAGTATTGATCAGCAGACTTCAGAAAAAGGTCTTCGAGCTGTTCAGATGCTACTGGATCGCTTGAACGGAAAGGAAGGTCCTACTGTTCTTTCGACAGAAACTGAACTTATTGAGCGAGAGTCGGTAAGACAGTTGTAGATAACGAAACTCTGAAATAGAAAATGAGGTCTTTCCCTGGAAGAAGTTCTTACTTTAAAAAACGAATAGCACAACTTTCAGTGGAAGTACTTCTGACCATCATACTTTCAGACTTTTTTTATAAATAATACAATTTTCTATTGCATATACCACGTTGAATAGATTTTTTCATCGTGGTTTTTGATTGAGGGGTTAGTACAACCCCTCAAAACGGCGAAGTCAAGGCTTTAAGCGTTAGCGTGCCTTGACTCGACGTATTTAACCCTGAAATTTATAAAATAATCCAAAAAAAATAAAAAAAAATGCAAATTTTTAAAAAATAATGCTTGCGTTTTTTCAAAAGCCGTGTATTCTATAACTAGAGGTTTAGCGGTAAACCTTAATAAACCGGTATCGGAGGCTTGAATGGGGCTTCCGGTACCACTTTCTGGAAATCTAAGTTTTAGTTTTCCAAAAAAACAATTTACATGGAGTCATTTATGAAAAAGTCAATCAGATTTATGGCAGCCGCTCTTTTACTTGCAGGAGCTACAAGTGCATATGCAGCAGGCAAATCAGGGAGGGCAGAACTTAAGGTATGGGAATCTTCTGGTCCAGAAAGTACCTACATTCTTGCAGCAATCAAAGCGTACCGGAAAATTAATCCAAAGGTAAAAATATCATACGAAGCTGTAGGCCACACTGATTCACGCGCAAAAATTGAGCTCGACGGACCTGCAGGAGTAGGTGCTGATATTTTTGTTTCACCACACGATCACATGGGAGCACTTGTTGCTGCCGGTAACATTCTTCCTGTAGATGATGCAGAAGAATACATGGAAAACTTCTACGACATGGCTAAAATCGGTTCTAAGTATAACGGAGTAAACTACGGTTATCCTTTAGCTGCTGAAACTTATGCTCTTGTTTACAACAAGGATCTTGTAAAGAATCCTCCAAAAACATGGGACGATGTAAAAGCCTTTGCAAAAACTTTCAACAACAAGGCTGAAGGAAAATACGCTTTGGTTTGGTCTGTAGGTGACGGATACTACGACTATATGTTCATGGAAAGCTTTGGCGCTCCTCTCTTTGGTAAAGATGGAAACGACAGAAACAAGCACAACTTGAACAGCCCAGAAGCTATCAACGGTCTTAAGTTCTTCCAGAACCTCAGAAAAGAAATCCTTGACATTCCTGCTTCAGATGCAAACGGAGATTTCTGTAACGCTCAGTTCACAGAAGGAAAATCTGCAATGGTAATCACAGGACCATGGTCACTTCCTTCTTACAAAGCAGCAGGTTTGAACATTGGTGTAGTTCGCCTCCCTGCATTCCCAGGAACAGACCACGCAACCAGCTTCTCTGGTGTTCGTCTTGCATTCGTAAGCTCATGGTCAAAGTATCCTGAAGAAGCAAAAGCATTTGCAAAATTCCTTACTTCCCGCGATATGCTTAAGAAGAGATACGAACTCACAGATCAGATTCCACCAAGAAATGACATCCAGGTAAATGATCCACTTATCAACGGCTTCAAAGAGCAGCTTGCTTATGCCCGCGCTATGCCAACAATTCCACAGCTTGGAATCTACTGGTCAAGCATGAACTCAGCTTATGCTGAAATCTGGGACGGTGGAGATGTAAAACGTTCACTGGATTCTGCTGCAGCAACAATGGAAGCAGCAAAATAAGTAATATTTGAAGGGGTGTAAAACTCCTTCAAAACTGGTTTGAAGAAGCAGGCTGTCCCTGGCTAGCCTTTCATCAATGCTCCTTCAAAGAACAAAAGAAGCAGCTGGTCTTTTTAGCTTGAATCTGTACTTAAAACTTGAGTGAGCAATAATGACCAGGCTCCTTCAAAGACGGCTTGGAGAAGCCCTTAACTTAGCCTCCAAATTTTTAGATAGATTTAAAAAAGTGTTTATTTTAGCGAATAGGACCATAAAGGTTCTTTTTTAAGGCCTTTATGGTGTAGCGCTAAACCCTAATTAAGAGGGCGTCTTATTTTGTATTTGGGAAATACAGGATTAAGACTGCCCTTAAGGTTTAGAAAATTACTGGTTCATAATAATAAGGAGAAATAAAATGAAAAAAATTATGGCAGTTGTTTTGGCGCTTGCTACATCAGCTCTTCTTTTTGCAGATATTACTGTAAAGAAAACTGCTGACGGCAATGCTGAAGTAGTATTTTTCTATGGTAACCCAAGAGCAAACGAAGTTTTGCTGGCCGGAAACTTCACTAACTGGGGTGACGGTGCAGAACCAATGGAAAAAACAGAAAAAGGTTTTACTCTGACTAAAACCTTTAAAGCAACAGATGAAATTATCTATAAGTTCATCTCTGACGGAAACTGGACAGCAGACCTTAGAGCTCCAAACCTGATTGATGACGGTTTTGGTGGAAAAAACTCTCAGGCTATTCTTGCAGAAATGCTGGGTGGCGACGGTGGAAACGGTGCTAAAGGAAAAATCAGCTTTAACACATGGTCTATGGTTGGAATGCAGTCAAAGTTCTCTACTCAGAGTGAAAATGACAAAACAAAGAAAGGACTTGATATCGACAACGTAACTTTCGGTGTAAAATCTTACAACAAGTTCATCGGAAGCTTCCTTCCACAGTGCCCAATGTTCGTAGAACTCTGTCTTGCAGAAACAGACGTTGATGAAGGTTCTATCACAATCGATAAAAATGCAAAGCCAATTTACCTTATGTCAATCGACAAAGATGGTAAGGACATTGTAAAAATCGAAGATGGACTTAAAGATTTTGTAAAGAACATTACTTCTAACCTGGTTTCTTACACAGCTCAGTCTACAAACAACACAGAAAACACAGAAGCACCTGGCGGAGTAGGAACACCAGCATATATCGGACACCTTAAGTTTGGTTTCAACACACCATACATCAACTTTGTAACAGGCTTTAACTATGCAAAACCAGATGCTCGTCAGGCAGTTCTCTGGAAGACAGTAGACGGAAACTGGGATGCAGGTTATTCACATGTTGGTGGATTCAACCAGTTCTCTATGAGCGACAAACTTGCTGCAACAATCGAACAGAAAACAGGAATCATGTTCACAGCCGGATTTGCACCAAACAGAACAGCAGACCGCAAGGGTACACTTTACGGACACTGGGGTTGGGTTGGAATGCGCATGGGTGAACTCGTAGTTGATATCCAGTCAAACGGTATGTATGACAACGGAGAAATCTTCTACGATTCAGTTGAACAGGACATCGTAATTGGTGCAAAAGATGCATTCAAAGTTGGAAGCGGCCGCCTTTCAGTTGGAGCTCAGGGACTTTTTGCTTTTCATCAGAAGAGCTTTACTGGAACAGAACTTTCAGACAAAAAAGATGCAGCTGACTACTTTGGATATTCAACAGACGTATTCTTGAGAAGCGGTGAATTCGAAGGAATCAAGAACATTGCTGCAGAAGCAAAAGTTGGTTACACAGCAGACATCTTCAACGTAGACTTGAGCTACAAAGTTCGCGGTATCCAGGCTTCTATGCTCTATGTTCGCGAAAACACAGATGAAGGTACATTCGACCTTTCAAACCAGCTTGGTGTATTGAACAGCCAGAACATCGATTTGAACGGAAATGTAGCTCTTCTTGACAAGAACTTGAACATCGGACTTTATTTTGGTGCAACACTCCCACTTGAAAACTTGAGCGAAGATGCAAACTTCAACAAAATCAACTACTGGGCAGCAGCTGGTTCTGGAATTCAGGGATGGTATGAACCAAGATGTGGAAACTACATGGCTCCACTCTTCCAGCAGATTGGCGGTGCAGAAATGACATTTATGCCATCTGTTTCTTTCAAGATTCCTGAAACAATTTACACAATCGGTGCTTACGGTGATATGAACCTCTGTGCTTACACATATGGAAAAGATGAATTAGGTTTGGACATCGATGCAGACGAAATGAACAAATACGGTTCAAGCGACAGCATCTTCCGATTGAAGAAAGCAGGACTTTCTTTTGCTATGAACGACATCGGATACACATTGAGAAACATCAACTTCTGGTATGGATTTGATGATTCAGATGCAGTTCGTCTTTTCAACACACTTGTTTGCCGCGTAGAACTTACTGGAGATATCAAACTTGACGCAGGTTTGGGTCTTAAGACTGTAAAATCTACAGAAGCAGCAAAAGCATATAACTCAGATGAAAACAATCCATTTGCATTCATGATTGGTGCTTCTAAAAAACTTAAGAGCCTTAAAGAACCAACAGTATACTGCAACTTTGTTTACAATATG
>JAILKG010000137.1 GCA_024693915.1 Treponema sp. | reverse complement strand
AGTGTATTTTTTATATATTTTTACATATAATTTTTATATGTTTACATATATTTTTTCATAAATTACATATAAAACATATAAAAAAACACTTGCGTTAACATATAAATTAACATATAATTTTATTATAATAAAATTTCAGGTGGGATATTATGAAACGTATCTGTGTAGCAATCCAGAAGGGTGGTGTAGGAAAAACCACTGTGAGCGTAAACCTTGCAGCAGAACTTGCAAAAAATAAAAAAGTTGTCTTAATCGATGCCGATCCTCAGGGCAACAGCACAAGCTCTTTAGTAGAATCTTTTGAACACGAACTTGCTGATATTCTCTACGGAAACATTGCAGTAGACGAGGCGGTTTGTAAAACAAATATTGAAAATCTCTTTATCATCCCAACAGCCGCAATCGATGAAAAAGGAAACAATCAGTTAAAAAAATATCGCGCAAACGAAGCTGCTGGAAATCCTTTTGCCTTTGCAGACATCACAGATGCTCTTGCAGAGCAGGGCTTTGATTACTGCATTTTTGACACATCTCCAAATTTTGACGATTTTGAAGAAAACATCATGGCCGCAACAGATGAAGCAGTTGCCGTTGTAATGCCGGATATTTTCTCTCAGGACGGACTTCAGATTTTTGAAAACAATCTTCAGAACTTCAAAAAAAGAAAAAGAATGAACAACCCTGTTTTCAAAACATTTGTATTCAATGCTGTAAACCTTTCAACAAAAATGGCAAAAGACATTCTTGCCCAGCTTGCTTCCAGTGAATTGAACTATGTTACTGTTCCTCAGGACCAGAACTTCAGAAAAGCTCAGGGTGTAAGACAGACTATTCAGCAGTTTGGTGCAAAAGCAGAAACAATTTCATCATTTGAAAAATTAGCTAAATTAGTAGAGTAGGGGACTTGAAATGGCTATATCAATAAAGAAATCTTCAACCGCAGTTAAAGAAACTGTTACATCATCTCTTCCAAAAGAAATCCAGTCTCAGATTTCTAATAATCTTAAACTGGATACAACTGATTACACTGCGCTTCCATCAGAAAAACCTGCACAAGCAGAAGTTGTACAGGCTCTTAAACAAACTGTTACACCAGAAGAACCAAAAGGCAAAAGATCTGACGACGTAGTACAGCTCAAGTTTTCAAAAGGAAAGAGAGCAGAAGCCAAAGCTTTTTATTCATCCTACGATGTAAAGATGAATGCAGGATTTGAAATGGCATATGAATTTCTAAAAGAAGAAGTTATGGCAGGCCGCGTAAGATTATCAAAAAGCGGAATTCAGAGAATCAACTAAAATTAAAAAAGAGTGGGGGGACAGTCTTAAAGAGACTGTTACATTAAGGATGACTAAAAAAGACGAAACAAGAGAACTTGTCCCGGTAAATGACGACACAAGTCTGGAAGCTTTGTTTGACCTTGTAACAACAGGGGAACAGCCAAAATATTTAAGCTATATTCCAGGACTTTTTACTACAGCATCTTTACCTTTTAAAAATGTTAAAAAAACTGTTTTCACAAGAAAAGGAAGCCAGGGACTAACTTTAACCCTCACATCTCCTATAAATGTTCCTTTTGGCCGCTACGGGCGCCTTTTGCTCACAGTTCTAACAACTCATGCCGTTCTTTCTAAAGAAAAAAATGTTCCTGTAATGATAGAATACAATTCCCTTTCTGAACTTTTAAAAGAAATGCAGCTTCCCCGCCAGAGAGGAAAAGATATAAAGGAACAGCTGGACTGTTTTACTAATGCGACTTTTGCTTTCACTCATAAAGAAACAACTCTCAAAAGCGGATATCTTTTTAAGGATATATACGAAGACGGAAATTATCCTAAAAAAGATGTTGAAGTAACCACCAAAACAACTGGTTCCATTCGTTTTACAACTGGTGTTCAGTTTCAGGAAATCGATGACAAGGTAACAGAAAAAAAATACGGAAACTTCAAAATCGTAATTTCTGCAGAGTTTGCAAATTTCTGCCAGAAACATGCTGTTCCAATTGATTACGGAATTTACAAAAGCATTTCAAGTGCCGTTGGAAAAGATATTTATGCCTGGCTTGTTTTCAGAAACAACGGCCTAAAAGATTCTGCTTTTATTCCTCGTGATAAGCTTGTTGAACAGTTCATGCCGGTAGCAGAAGATAAAGATCCAAATACGGTAAATGTAAATTATGCCTTCATTGTAAATCAGCTTAATGAAATAAAGAGGAAATATTATCCGGAGCTCAAGATTGATATTGATTCTCAGGGTAGTGGAATAACTTTGTATAAAAGTCCAACTCCTGTTATTAAGAATGATACAAGATATGCATTAATTACTTCTATGCTTTAACCATGTAACAATGTATTTAAGAAAAAGTG
>JAILKG010000111.1 GCA_024693915.1 Treponema sp. | reverse complement strand
GGATGGTTCCATAAAGAAGACTTTTATCAATTTCCGTAAAATTGCAGACTGACTCTATCGACTCATCATCAATGTCACTGCAGGCCTTCATTAAAAGCACAAGGGCCGTTATTTCTGCAATTCTTTTTGACCTCTGTCTGTGCGTAGCTACCTGCTGCTCTGTAATGTCAGAGAAACTTTTCCTGTGGATTTTCTCGATTTTTTCTTCGATGATTTCAGGTTCGGTCAGGTACCTGTTTTTTTCTTCTTCTGATTTTGACGCAAGGTATGAGGAAAGGCATTTCATTTCCGTGCTTCTTGCGGACTGCTTCCTAAGGAAATTGTTCTTGTAGTTTATCAGGCATGCTGAAAGGTAAGTTCTGAAGGACACTGTCCCCGGAATGAACTTTTCCAGAAAATGCTCAAATTTTTTGTGGGTGTTGAGAAGAAACTCGCTTTTCTGGTCTTCGGTCAGATGAAGCAGACCGTATTTTTCGGGTTTTGTGTAGAGTTCTTCCCAGATTATTTTTACGGCTTCCTGCTTCGTTAAGTTCTTGTTTTTTACTGCCTGCGGCAAGTCATCAATTTTTATTCTGCACATATTGCCTCCAAAAAAGAATAAGCAATATGCGTGCCAACTTAGTTTTTTACTGAATTTACATGAAAATCACGGAATTTAAGCGTGAAAAACAAATAAAAACAGTAAAAAACAACCAAAGCCAACCAAAAACAGTGAAAGCCAACGAAAGACAGTGAAAAACAGAAAAATCCAGCAAAATCCAGCAAAAAACAATTAGAGGACTTTTTTGAATTCTGCGCAGATTTTTTCCAGTACGTCGGGAAGTTTTCCGTCGATACTCAGCCCTGCTGCATTTTTGTGTCCGCCGCCTCCGAATTTTGCAGCGATGGCGCTTACGTCAACTTTGTCACGGGAACGGAAACCGCAGGTGCAGGTAAGTTCCGTGTCCTGCCGTACAAAAAGGACAGCCTCTATTCCGTCAACGGAAAGAAGCATTGAATAAAGGGCGTCTGAATCTCTTCCTTCCTGGCCCCAGGTCTTTGTGTCTTCCATTGTCTCATAAGTTACGGCCAGCTTGTTGTTGTAACGCCGCTCAACCCTGTCTAGCATGAGTCCGAGGAGCTTTCGGGTTGTAAACGGTTTGCCACCAGTCATTTCATCGTAAGTTGTTCTTGGATTTGCACCTGAGTCGACAAGACGGGCCGCCTGCCTGAAAACTTCTGCAGAATCTGTGTTTAGGAACCTGAAAAATCCTGTGTCAGTGGAAAGTCCGAAGAAAAGGTATTCTGCCGTTTGTTTGGGAATCTGGCCAAGCATTTTTTCGTAAATCTGCTGGACCAGGCAGGCAGTCGCCGGAGAAGTAGGGTCGATTATACAGTTGCCAGAGACGTCAGCTGTCTTATGATGGTCAATTATAAATGTATCAAGGTTTTTGAGGTCGCCTTCGATTTCACCAAGCCTTGTCATTTCTGAGCAGTCAAGGATTATCAGTCCTGCTTTTTTGCGTTCCGGCTCTGAAAGAAACTTCATTTCGTTTTTGAAAAGCCTTGCATGGTTACGAATCTCCGGTCTTTTAAATGGTCCTGCCGAAAGAAGCTGATAATCAAGTTTTTTTGCCTCAAGCAGTCCTTTCATGCCGAGGCAACTGTAAATTGCATCTCCGTCCGGATCTTTATGGGCTATAACGTAAAAAAAATTGTGCTCGTTAAGGAATTTTTTGAATTCATTGATTTTTTCATCAGAAA
Organism: Treponema sp.; assembly: GCA_024693915.1. Lineage (GTDB taxonomy): Bacteria > Spirochaetota > Spirochaetia > Treponematales > Treponemataceae > Treponema_D. The sequence continues at coordinate 391 of JAILKG010000111.1, read as the reverse complement.
TAATCTGCATGTTTGTGGAATCTCCCTTGGAAGTGAAAAAAATAAGGGCTGCTTGTATGAAGTTTTGCTTCATGAAACAGCCCTTTAATTGAAAGTAAAATTAAAGACTAGTATTTGATGTCGAGAGTGTCTTTGTCTGCATCGTCAACTTTTACAGTGCTGTCGGCTACTCCCCATACTGGAGCAGAACGATTTACTGGCAAAGTAAGGAGAACGCGCTCGAATGCACCGTCACGGTTGATTACTGTCATGTATGAGTTCATTCCTTTTGGCAATGCACGGAAACTCAATTTTGTGTCTGTGCGGGCAGCACTTGAATACCACTTTTTTGGAAGGGTAATTGTGCCTACATCGCGGTGACCTTTTGCGTACATAACGATAAATGCGTCTT
>JAILKG010000050.1 GCA_024693915.1 Treponema sp. | reverse complement strand
GAGGCTTTCTTCGAGAATGTTCATAAGAACTGAAGCCTGGCGGTCCTTTTCCTTATCATCACCATTCTTAAAGTTGATTTTTGTTGCTTCTACATACCAGTCACAGAATTCATTCCAGAAGAATTCCATAAGGGCGCTGGCAGCGTCGTTGTAGCGGTAGCTTTCAAGGGCTTCACGGTTTGCCTTAACGGCTGCGTTCAGACGGCTGTAAATCCATTTATCAAGTTCGGTAAGGTCTGCATCTGTTACAGGAATTAATGTGCGTCCTTCAAGATTACCAAGGATGTAGCGGCTTGCGTTCCATACCTTGTTACAGAAGCGGCTTCCAAGTTTAAAGCTGTCCTTATCGATAAGAATATCCTGTCCCTGGGCGCACATAAAGCTCAAAGTGAACTTAAGGGCGTCAGAACCGTACAAATCGATGATTTCAAGAGGGTCAATTCCGTTTCCCAGGGATTTACTCATCTTTCGGCCCTGCTTGTCCCGAACAAGTCCATGGATGTAAATATCGTGGAAAGGAGCCTTTCCTGTAAATTCAAGGCTTGCCATAATCATGCGGCTTACCCAGAAGAAAATAATGTCGTAAGCTGTAACAAGGGCTGAAGTCGGGAAGAAGCGTTTAAGATCTTCAGTTTCTTCAGGCCATCCCAAAGTACTGAAAGGCCAGAGCCATGAAGAGAACCAGGTATCGAGAACATCCGGGTCCTGCTTAAGCTTATCAGCCTTTGCGTGACATTTAGGACATTCTGTTGGGTCTGTACGGCTTACAATCATCTCACCGCATTCGTCGCAGTACCATACAGGAATTCTGTGTCCCCACCAGATCTGGCGGCTTACACACCAGTCACGGATATTTGTAAGCCAGTGCTCGTATGTATTTTCCCATTTTCTCGGGAAGAACTGAATATCCCCGTTTTTCCATGCGGCAAGGGCCTTGTCTGCCATTGGCTTCATCTTTACAAACCACTGGTAGCTTAAATATGGTTCAACAACAGTCTTACAGCGGTAGCAGTGACCTACTGAGTGAACCATTTTTTCCTCGCCCTTAAAAAGTCCAAGGGCAGTTAAATCTTCGATTACAAGTGCGCGAGCCTGCTCAGGTTTGAGTCCTCGGTATTTTTCAGGAACATTTTCGTTCAGTTTTCCGTCCGGAGTCAAAAGGTTTACAACTTCAAGATTGTGTCTCTTACCTACTTCCCAGTCGTTAGGATCGTGGGCAGGAGTAATCTTTACCATACCTGTTCCGAATTCTTTATCAACATATTCATCAGCAATAATAGGGATTTCTTTTCCGGTAATTGGAAGCCTAAGTTTTTTTCCAACAAGAGCTGTATAGCGTTCGTCACTTGGATTTACGGCAACCGCAGTATCACCAAAGAAGGTTTCCGGACGGGTTGTAGCAACTTCAATTTTTCCGCTTCCGTCTGCGTATTCGTAGTAAAGGTGATACATTGCACCCTGGGTGTCTTCGTGGTCAACTTCGTCGTCTGCAAGAGCAGTTCCACAGCGAGGACACCAGTTTACAAGGCGCTGACCCTTGTACATAAGTCCCCGCTCGTACAAAGAAACAAAAACGTCCCGAACTGCAAAAGAAAGGCCTTCGTCATAAGTAAAGCGCTCCCTGTCCCAGTCAGTAGAGTTTCCAAGCTTTCTCTGCTGCTTTACGATAATGTCGTGGTGAGCCTTTTTTACTTCCCAGGTGCGTTCAATAAATTTTTCACGGCCAAGGTCGTTTCGGGTTTTGCCTTCTTTTTTAAGCTGGCGTTCAACAACGTTTTGAGTTGCAATTCCCGCATGGTCGGTACCGGTTACCCATAGAGTATTATCACCCTTCATTCGGTGGTAGCGGACAACGATGTCCTGCAGAGTATTGTTCAAACCGTGTCCCATGTGCAAAACGCCGGTTACATTCGGCGGGGGGATTACCACAGTGTAAGTTCCAGTTTTTCCTGAGCAGTCCTTACAACTGCATTTTTTTACATATTCTTCATGAATAGGAGAAGCTTCGTCGCTTGCAGGTTTAAAATAATTTCCCTTGTCCCATTCGTTATAAATTCTGTCTTCAAAATCTTTTGGATTGTATGCTTTTTCAAGTTCTATAGCTTTCATAGAGTGGAGTATAATGAATTCAGCAGATTTTTACAATAAAAAGAGAAAAAAGCTTTTTGAAGAATCAAATTTGTGATGTAAAATAGATATATTGATACTTCATTTTTAGGGTGCGTGAACTTATGAAAAAAGAAAACATTCAGATTACTTTTCCTGACGGCAAAATTCAGGAAGTTGAATATGGAACAGAAGCAGGAAAACTCATTGAAAAAATGGGCCTTCCTATGGATTATGTAAGGGCTGCCCGCATAAACAACAAACTTTATTGTCTAGATAAAGAAGTCCGCTATAACGCAGTTATTGAACCTGTTATGGCAGACACAAAAGACGGAGCTGCAGTTTACAGACGCTCACTCTGCCTTCTTCTTGCAGCAGCAAGCCATTCTCTCTTTCCAAATACCAGGCTTCTTGTTGGTCACTCCCTTGACTACGGCTACTATTACACACTGGATACAGAAAATGAAATTCAGGAGTCCCAGGTAAAACAGATAGAAGCAAAAATGAAAGAACTGGTAAACCAGGCTTTACCAATTGAAACTCAGCTGGTTTCCTACCAGGATGCAGTTTCTCTTTTCAAAAATAAAGGCTTAAAAGAAAGCCTTCACCAGCTGGATTTTATCTGTCCTCCACGGGTAAGGGTAATTCAGCTGGGAGACTTTTACGACATTTATTTTGGCCCACATGTTATCAACACAAAATATCTAAAAACCTTTGAACTTTTAAAATACTCAGAGGGATTTCTCCTTCGCTTCCCTCGCTCAAATGAACCCGATATCCTCAGGGATTTTGTTGACCAGCCAAAACTCTTTGAAGTTTACAAAAACTATAAACTTTGGGGAAAAAGACTGGGCGTTACCAGCGTAAGCGACTTGAACCGGCTTGTAATTTCAAGAAAAATCAATGATTTTATCGATATTACTGAAACTCTCCAGGAAAAATGTATTTCCGTAATTGCCACCCAGATTGCAAAAAGAAAAAACGTCCGTGTAGTTCTTATTGCAGGTCCTTCAAGCTCTGGAAAAACTACAACCAGCAAAAAACTGTCTCTTGAACTGCAGGCAATCGGCTACAAACCAAAGGTAATCAGCCTGGACTGCTATTATGTTGGCCGGGACAGAACTCCAAAAGATGAAAACGGAGAATATGACTTTGAATGTCTGGAAGCCCTGGACATTGAGGTTTTAAATCAGAATCTTGTAGACCTTTTTGAAGGAAAAGAAGTTATAATTCCAACTTATGATTTCCACTCAGGAAACCAGTATTTTGACAAAGAAAATACAATGAAGCTGGAAGAAAACGAGATTCTTATTATGGAAGGGATTCACGGCTTGAATCCAAAACTCACACCCAAAATTCCTGACGATAAAAAATTCAAAATCTACCTTTCAGCCCTCACCCAGCTGAATCTTGATGACCACAACAGAATTTCAACCAGCAACAACCGTCTTATCAGGCGCATTGTAAGGGACTACCAGTTCCGTGGGAAAGATGCTGCAGGAACAATTGCAATGTGGCCAAGCGTTCGAAAGGGAGAAGAAAAACATATTTTCCCTTTCCAGAACAACGCAGACGCAATTTTGAATACAGCACTGGACTACGAACTTTCTGTTCTTAAAGTATTTGCAGAACCTCTTTTAAGATGCGTAAAACCTACAGAAAAAGAATATGGAGAAGCCTGTTCCCTCCTTTCTTTCCTGGACCAGTTTGCAACAATAGACCCGTCTGCAATTCCTCCAAGATCAATTATAAGGGAATTTATTGGCGGAAGTGCCTTTAAGTACTAGATAGAAGAACAGCTGATTCAGGGTGAAATCAAAGAGATCTGGAAACCCGGCTTGTAACAATGTCGTCGGTTTCCTTATCCTCTTCATCCTGAACCATTTTTTTGTATTCTTCGAATTTGATTTTTTTTAATTCTTCAAGGGCATCTGTTTTTGCCATGCAGAGACGGAGATTTTCCCTTTTTTCTTCTGTTACGCTTTTTGCCAGAGTGAGTTTTTCCAACATTGTTTCTGTCTGGGCTCTTACAAAAGAAGAAAATCGATTGGCTTCAATTAAAACCTTTACATCTACAGAACCTTTTGATTCCTTATTTACTCTTACCAGCTGCATGGCAAGCTGATCCATTTTGTCCTGAATTTCCTTTTCCTCAGATAGAGCTTTCCCCAGCTCTATCTCAGCCTGCTGCTGTTCAAATTTTCTAACAGAAAGAATATCTTCAAGTTCAAAAGAGAATTTCTTCATAAGGCTAAAACCCGCCTGCTAGTTCTAAAAGAAAAGATTTTACAGCCCCCTTCATAAAGAAGCCTGCTCTCTTTCAGGAATTACCGTATCCACCTTCTGAGCTAAAAGTTCTTCATTACCATTTAAGCTTTGAGCAGTCCCGCCCTGTAATCCACTCTGTAATCCTGCAAGTCCTTCCTTTTGGAAACGAATCTTTTCATCACTCAGCTGGGCTGCACTTTTTGCCCCTGAATTTGGACATTCGCTATACTCTTCCTCTGGAATTTCAATTCCTGTCAGAGCAGAAAGCATATCAAGAGTTTCCTTAATTGTAGAAGGTTCGTATTCTTCCTGTTTTAAAAAGTCTTCAATTTCTTCATGCTTGTTTATGGCTTCGTCAATTACAGGACTTGTTCCAGACTGATACATTCCAGCATTAATCATCTGGGCGTTATTCTGGTATACAGCCATTAGTTCCCTAACCCGACCCACAGCCTTTTTGGTAATTTTTCCTGTAACCCTGTTTGCAATTCGGCTTATGGACTGCAAAACATCAATTGCCGGATAGTGATAGGAATCTGCAAGGCGGCGGCTCAAAACAATATGGCCGTCAAGAACTCCCCGCACTGTATCCGCAATAGGTTCGTTCATATCATCACCGTCAACAAGAACGGCATATATTGCTGTGATAGTTCCCTTATCGTTAGTTCCAGTTCTTTCAAGAAGTTTTGGAATTGAATCAAAAACGCTTGGTGGATAGCCCCTTTGTGCAGGAACTTCTCCTGAAGAAATACTGATTTCCCGCTGAGCCTTGGCAAATCGGGTAACATTATCCATCATCAGCATAACGTCTTTGCCCTGGTCTCTGAAATATTCAGCGATTGCAGTACAAACCTGTGCAGCCCTAAGTCGGCAGATTGCAGGTTCATCTCCCTTGGCAACTACAACAACACTTCTCTTCATGCCTTCTACGCCCAGGTCACGGTGAATAAAATCCAGAACTTCCCTTCCTCGTTCACCAATCAGTCCGATTACATTTATATCAGCATCCGTATTTCTGGCTATCATTGAAAGAAGAGTAGATTTTCCCACACCGGAACCGGCAAAAACACCGATTCTCTGTCCCTTACCAATAGCAAGAAGAGAATCAATGGCTCTTACCCCGGTTGTAATCCTTCTGTTAATTTCAAGTTTGGTCATTGCATCAGGAGCAGGTTTTATAGCTGGATAGTAGTCAGCAGGAATCAGTTCTCCAAGACTGTCGCAGGGTTTCCCTGTGGCATCAATTGTTCTGCCAAGAAGATTCCAGCCAACAGGAACCTGAAGCGGCTTTCCGCTTGCAACAACTTCGCAGCCGATTTCAATTCCTTCTGTCAGTCCAAAAACCGTAAGTTTTACCGAATTATTTTTTAGGGCAACAACTTCAGCCAGAACGCTGCTTCCATTATTCAATTTAATTGTGCAGATTTCACCTTTCTGAGCACAGGGGCCGTTGGAAATTACTTCCAGTCCGCTTACTTCAGTTACATAACCGATATATAAAATCGGATCGTAATCTTCTACATTGTCGATATATTTTGAAAAATTAAAATTGTCTGTTAAAACAAGTTCTTCCATTTTTAAATTGCACTTCCCCTCATACTGCAATTTTCTAAAAAGCCGTCGCTATAAAGCTATAAGACTTTTCCTTTGGAAAGCCAAAAAAAGGCCCTGGCTAAGAAGGCAGACCCTGTGACTGATTTATCCTCATATAACTAGTCTGCCCTAATTTGACTTGTCCGTTCCCACCTGACAGGGCAAGTCCGTCTACTGAATATTCTACTGAATATCTCCTGAAAGCTGTGCTTCTGCAAGAGCCGAAGCACTCTTTACCTCAGGTGCTTTTTTTTCAACAGTTTTTACCGGAGAAAGCTCAAGAATCTTGTTTTCAAGTTCTCCAAGCTGGCTTGCAATTCTTGCATCGATTGCGCCAAAGTCTGTTTCAACGATACAGCCGCCCTTATCTACAGCAGAATCTTCCAGAACAGTAATTCCCTGAACATTTTCAACTCTGCGGATAAATTCAGCCTTATGCTCAGTAGTAGTTTTGTAATCGTCAAGATTTACACGGATTGTAACATTTCCTCTGGTTTTTACCTTTTTTAAGGCTGCCAGAACGTTGCTTAAAACAACACCCTTCTGGTTTTCAGAAATAATTTTAACAATTTTTCTTGTCATCAGAATTACAAGATCTACTATCTGCTGTTCTGTATCTTTTAAAATTTCTTCACGGCGGGTCATCACAGATTCAACAATTTTATGAAGCCTTGCAATAAGACGATTTACTTCTTCCTGACCTGCTTTATATCCTTCTTCAAGACCAGATTCCTGACCTGCTTTTGCAGCTTCTGCACGGATTTTTGCTTCTTCCCCGTGAGCATTCTGAATTATATTTTCAGCCTCAAGTCTGGCATTCTGGATAATCTTTTCTGCTTCAGCTTCAGCATCAGCCTTGATTACCTGTGCCTTGTCTGTCTGTCTTTTTACTTCAGCAAAGGCTGCGTCTTCTGCTTTTTTTACAATATCATCTGCAGATTTCTGGGCTTCATCAAGAAGACGACGCTTTTCAATTTCCCAGCCGGCTCTAAATGCTTCAGCTTCTTTTCTTAATTCTTCAGCTGTAGGACCGTTATAAACCTCAACTTCTTTTTCTTCTTCCGGAACTTCTGGTGTATAATCGTGAAGAAGTTTCAAGGTAAGCTTATCACCCTGCTTTACTTTTACTTCGTTCGGTCTGAATACTGTCTGTGCCATAAACTACCCTACTGAACCAATTCATCCTCACCACTACGGGCGATAACGATTTCACCGCTGTCTTCAAGACGTCGGATTGTAGATACGATTTTCTGCTGAGCTTCTTCAACATCCTTCAAACGTACAGGACCCATGAATTCCATATCTTCTTTTAACATGCTGGCCGCACGCTTAGACATATTGCGGAAGATTTTATCCTGTACTTCAGTATCAACGGACTTAAGCGCTTTTGAAAGTTCCTGTGTATCCACTTCTCGAAGTACTTTCTGAATAGCACGGTCGTCCAGCATAACGATATCTTCGAATACGAACATTCGCTTTTTGATTTCTTCTGCAAGATCCGGATCGTCTTCTTCCAGAGATTCGATAATTGCTTTTTCGGAAGAACGGTCTACAAGGTTCAAAATTTCTACGATAGATTCTACACCACCGGCAGCTGTATAGTCTTCGCTGGAAAGGGTTGAAAGCTTCTTTTCAAGAACCCGTTCAACTTCACGCAAAACGTCAGGACTGGTTCGGTCCATGGTTGCAAGTCGCTTGGAAACTTCCGGCTGCATTTCTTCCGGAAGATTCTGAAGAATTACGGCAGCCTTTCCTGGTTCAAGATAAGCCAGAATCAAGGCGATAGTCTGAGGATGTTCCTGCTGAATAAAGTTCAAAAGATGTGCAGGGTCTGTTCGGCGGATAAAGTCAAAAGGACGAACCTGAAGGCTAGAAGTAAGTCGGTTGATAATATCGATTGCCTTCTGGCTTCCCAAAGATTTTTCCAGAAGTTCACGGGCATAATCAATACCACCAGTAGTGATGAAGTTCTGAGCATTCATCAACTCCTGGAATTCTTCAAGAACTGCGTCCTTGTATTCTGCGTCTACTGTTTCAAGTCTGGCAATTTCAAAAGTAAGGGTTTCAACTTCATCTTCCCGAAGATGCTTCATGATTTCAGAAGAAACATCTGAACCTAGAGAAACAAGGAAAATTGCAGCCTTCTGACGACCAGTTAAACTCTTGTAATCCTTTCTGTCCTTTTTTCCAGAACCTGCAGGCTTTAGGCTACCAGGTTTTGGTACCGGTTTTGGATTAGATTTCGGTGCTTCATCATCTGCCATTTTAATCCTCCTTTAACCAGACACTGATTACATTTGCAACTGCGTCAGGATTTTTGAAAAGACCGTGAAGATAATCCCGACTCTTCTTATTTTCGTGTTCCTGAGCATATTTTTCTCTATTAAAGAGGCTTGGACGAGCCATGGTTATTCTTCTTGAAAGACCATACTTGTTGGCCTCTTCAAGCATCTGAATTTCCCGGTTCAACTCAACCTTTTTACCCATTTTTTTAAGGGTTTTTCTAAGCTCTTTTATTTCTCTTGTAGTAAGAAAAGGAATTACGTCTTTTGTATAGCCGGAAAGCTCACCTAAAAGCATTGCAGCCTTTTCCTTTCCAGTAAGAATTCTTTTATCGGTCCCTTCTGCAACAAATGAAAAGCCCTGTCCTTCAGAAGGATTAGCCCCAATATTCTGTTCATACTGTGTCATTTTTTATTCCTCCATCAACCAGGTTCTGATAAGAAGTGCAACGTCCTCAGGATGCTCTTTTGCCATATTGATTGCATTTTCCTGAAGTTCTGCCCGCCGGCTTTCTTCCACGGACATAGTAACCTGCATATTTGCATCGTCCCGGGCTTCCCACAGGGCCTTTTCTCTTTCTGCCTGCTGCTGGCGAAGAAGTTCCTCTTCCCGCAGACGGCGACGGCGTTCCATTTCCTTGGAAATAATTCTGAAGAGTATAAAGCCGATTAAGACAACAGCAATTGCGGCAAGAACAATAAGAATTGTTCTGTTGCGCTGAATTTTAGCAAACTCTTTCTTGGTTTCAGCTTCAATAAATTCTGAATAATCGATTGGAACGTCTTCAACCTTTACGATATCCCCTCGGGCGGAATCATAGTTTATTGCGCCTTCAATCAGATTCTTATATTTTACAAGATCTTCCTGAGGGACAGGAGTGTATTTTGTCTTTAAAAGTCCAGTTTCTTCATCAATTATATATTTAAAAGTTTTAGGGTCGCGAACAAAACTCAATGTTCCGGAAACGTTTACAGAAACAGATCGTCGTCCAATCTGAGGAGAAACAACCTCTACTGTGTGCGTTGAATTTACAGCATTGTTCTGCTTAACACCTGTTTCAACAGATTTACCAATAACGTTTGAAACATCTGAATAAACCGGAGGATTCTGCCCTTCAACGCCAGTAGGGCCTTCCGGATTATAACCGGTTCCCTGCCATTCCTTTGTTACAGTCTCCTGAGAAACCGGAATTGTATCTACATAGTCAGAATCATCGTATGGAGTGTTAGGATTATCAGCCTTTCTTTGAATTGGAGAATATTCCGTAGATTCCCGGTTTTTCTCCGACATATCCATTTCAAGGTTTACAATTACATCGCCAATTCGTTTTCTTGTAGGCTGAGCACCAATTTCAGCACCCATCTGAAGGGTATCAAAAAGGTTGATAATAGCAGCTTTAAGTTTTGCCTCTTCATCATGGCGGATTTTCTGCTGTTTCTGAATTGAAGTGAGCCTGTCCATTTCTGTAAGGCCTTCAAAGTCATTTAAAGTTTTTCCTTCAGTATCAGAAATTGTGAGATTTTCAGCCTTTAAGCCTTCAATCATTGTAAGAACAAGACGCTGAATACTCTTTTGCCTGCGAACATTTGTTTCAATGTCAGTATTATTTGCAAGTCTTAAGATAATGGATGCTGAAACGGGGTTCTGGTCAGCTGCAAAAAGTCTGATTTCAGGAACATTAATGGTAACCCAGGCTCTCTGAATTCCATCCAGAGCTTCCAGAGACTGCTGAACCTTTGCAGTAGCGGCATTTTTAAGTTTTACGTTCTGTTCCTGGTCAGTGTCGGACCATGAGCGGTGGTAAAATGTCTGGTATGGGTCCCAGGTAGCAGGCTGCAATCCTTCAGAAATAAGAATCGAAAGAAGCCTGTCTTTGTTTACATCTTTGTCGATTGTGATATAACCGTCATCGCTTACATAAGCCTGAACGTTTTCCTGATTTAAGCGAACCACAATCTGGCTACGCATATTTTCATCAGTAACAGGCACATCATAAAGACGGACAGTATTTGGTTTTGAAGAAACTCTGGCAGTTACAACTATAGCGGCAATTACCACTACGACTGAACCAATAAGAATAACTTTTTTAATGATGGAAGCATTTTTCCAGAAATTTTTAAGCTTATCCATCACTTTTTTAAGCCATTCGTTCATTGAACCCCTCCCGTGAACGAATCTTTAAAGAAATTTTATTAATTATAACATAAAGGATAAAATTCCGCAACGAATAAAAAGAAGAGAATATAAAAAAATACTTACGCAATATAAAATATCTCTGCAAAAGTTCTGGCTAACTTGGAAAAGAGAGCTTAAAAAAAGTCAGAAAAAACTATCTTGTTGTAGTAATTTCGCTCCAGCCCTGAACCAGTCTGTCTATAACAGTTTGAGCCATATTTAAGGAAAGCTGAGCCTTACTCATGGCGATTGTAACATCGTGGATGTCAACTTCATCTGGATTTGTAATGAGCTTTTCCTGAAGGGCAGAAACATCAAGCTGCTTCTGATTTACAGATTTAACGGCATCAAGAATATAGTCCTGAAAAGTAAGTTTTTTTCCTTCTGAAGAAAGACTTCCTTCCCTGTTCAAAGAAAGAGCCTGTGTATTTTTTGTTACCAGATCAACAGGCTGAACAGATTCATCTGTAGAAAGACGATAAGTAAGAGGTTTTACAAGATGAGAATAGGTATTTTGAACATTAAGTGAATTTACTGAAGAATTTGTATCAATCATCATATCAGAAAGTCCCTCCCAAGGCTTTGTGCTGTCAATTGAATTACTTCATTATCAAACAGATTAACGCCTTAGTCAACATAAAAAAAAGTAAAAAAGTCCGCAGAACCAGGGACTTTTTACCTCAAATAATTAACGACCAATTTCCAGAGCAGCGCTAAACATAGACTTAGCGCCTTCAATTACCGTTGAATTTGCTTCGTATGCCCGGCTTGCTGCAATCAAATCTACCATTTCATTTACGATATTAACATTAGGATATTCTACATAACCTGCGTTTGGACCTGATTTTATTGCATCAGGATGCTCAGGATCGTAAACCAGGCGTCCTTTACTGGTATCTTTTACAATTTCACGGACTTTTACGCCTTTTCCAGGACCGTTATCAAGATCTTCAGGGCAGAAAGGGCTTCTCCACTGAGGATGTTTTGAACTTACGGCTTCAAATACAACTCTTGATCTCTGAAAAGGACCTCCATCCTGAGTTCTGGTTGTAGAAGCGTTGGCAATATTGTCAGAAATAACGTCAGACTTAAGTCTTTCAGCCGCCATTCCGCTGGATGCTATATTAATTGCAGTAAAAAGTCCCATAAAAATCTCCTCTTAATTATCCTATTTCTTCAAAACTTTGTTGATCTGTGAAAACTCAAAATTAGTAAGCTGTGTCAAAAGTCTGTACTGCATCTGAATCTGAAGGATGTTATTTGCTTCAGTTTCTGCATCAACATTGTTTCCGTTTGCCTTACTGGTTGTGGTGTAATCCAGAACTCTTCTTGGCTGAACATCCTGCCAGCTGTAAGGCTTGTCAGATGAAAGATGGCGGGGATCCGTCCTTGTCATTTGAAAAGAATCTTTTGGATTAGACTGATTATCCAGAGCCCGCTTTAATTCGCTTTCAAAATTAACAACGCTTCTCTTAAAATTCGGAACCTCGCTCATGCTCAGGTTATTTGCTGAAACCTGATACCTTAAACTGGTTACATCAAGAGACTTATGTAATAATTCAACTGATTTTGTAAAATCGTTCATTTTTCTTCCCTTCCCAAAATTTATTTTCCCTATCATAATTTTCGGATGGCAGAAAAATTAGTTTAGTTATTTTAAAAGATTTTGCTTTAAAAGATTTTATACAATTTCCTGAAGTAAAAAACTTATATCAGAAGCCGAACAATCTTTCTTTCTTAACAAATCTTCTATATCTTTTCCAGAATATTTATCTTCCGGGTACAAAATTACTGCCGCAAAGTCACCTTTTTTAAGAAAATTTTTCTGACCAAAATCCGTATATCTTGTAGCCCCTATTGAAACCATAATCTTTGAAGGATTAGCAGACTTCTGCAAATAAGAAAGCACATTTTCAGCAGATTCAAAGTCAGTCTGCTCATTAATTTTCTTTACAAGCCAGTCCAGAAGTTTCTGGTAAATATAGGAATAATCAGAAATTCTCGAATCCTCTCCATATTCATAAAGGGAGCCAGCTCTAATTAAAAAACTTTTTATACGGTATTTAGAAATATTTCCATCAGGCGAAAATGAATCCAGAGGAATAGAGTTTGAAGAAAAGCCTTTTGTGTTTGCTCCCCAATTTTTCTTCCAGCTGATTTTACTCAGCCCCTTTCTTCTTATGGAACAGTCATTGCCTGCAGCAAAAGCAAGGGGCTTCAAGGCAGAAATTTTATCATTTTCCCAGACCACATCAAAAACAATGGCACATTCACTTTCAATCTGAAGATTCTGTTCCTGGTCATTTTCTTCAGGGAAGACAATAGTCCTGCTTGAAAAGGGAAAAATGTTTAAAAATTCTGGGATAGCTTCATCTTTATATGGAATATATGTTGGAAAAACAGCTTTTGGCTCATTTTCTGAAGATGTTTTTACATTCTTAAAGGAATCTGCTTCCCCCGCCTGTTCAAGATGGCCGGTAAAATTTCCTGCAATTCCAAAGCAGGGAATTTCTCTTAAATCAATCTGCATTTTCAAGTTCCTCGTGATTTATAGTTTACATTTTTTCAAATGTGTAATGACTTCCAAATTTAGGAAGAGCTGCCAGCAAAGCTTTTGTATATGGATGTTCCGCTTTTTCCATGAGTTCTGAAGATTTTTTTGTCTCCACAATTTTTCCCCTGTACATAACGCAGATTCTGTCTGAAATCATGGAAACAAGATTTATATCGTGGCTTATAAATATTACAGAAAGATTCCTTTCTTTTTTAAGGCGAAGAAGAAGAGAAATTATCTGAGACTGAACTGTAACATCCAGGGCAGTTGTAGGTTCATCTGCAATAAGAATTTTACAATTTTGAGCCAGAGACAGGGCTATTGAAATGCGCTGCAGCTGACCTCCGGAAAACTGATGGGGATAATTCTTTAAACGCCCTTCAGGATCAGGAAGCCCGACTTCCCTTAAAAGGCCTACAGTTTTTTCTCTGGCTTCATCCCGGCTAATATCCTTTTGTGAATTTTTCAAGGTTTCAAAGAAAACGCTTTCCAAAGTTTGGAGGGGATCAAAAGATCTTCCCGGCTCCTGAAAAATCAGAGCAATTTCTTTTCCACGAATATTTCTAAGCTCCTTCTGGCTAAGAAGAGTTAAATCCCGGCTTTCATATAATATTTTTCCAGAAACTCTTCCGTTTGCTCCTGTAAGCCCTGGAATCGCCGTTGTAGAAACAGATTTTCCGCTGCCAGATTCACCTACAAGGCCAAGTATCTCCCCTCTTTTTAAGTCAAAAGAAACTCCCCGGGCAGCATGAACAAAGGATTTTTTTGCTCCCCTTAAAATTTCAAAGGAAACAGAAAGGTTCTGCACAGAAAGAATTACATCAGAAGACAATTGAGAAGGCTGAGAAGAATTTTCCGTCATTTTCTCAACAAAGGAAGATTCTCCCTCTCCAGAAGTCTGAGTCGATTTTTTTTCAGAAAGCAAAGAAGCTCCATTCAAGCTTTTATCTTCCAGAAAATTTTCACTCCTTTCATCCATTTCACTTTTTTTAAGTTTTTGTGGCCACAATTTTTCAAAAAAAGCTTTTATATTAAGACTTTTCTTAAAAACTGCATGATAAGGGTCGTAAAAATCCCTTAAAGCATCTCCTAAAAAATTAAATGCAAGGGTTACAAGAAGCAGAAGAAAAACCGGATACAAAAGCCAGGGAAAGTTTTTTAAATTTGAAACTGTAGAAATATCCCGGTTTATAAGACTTCCCCAGCTGACACTAGGATCGCTTATTCCCAGACCAAGGTAACTCAAAGTAGTTTCGCTCATTATAAAACCAGGAATACTCAGGGCAGTACTAACAATAAGCAGACTTGAAATCTGGGGAATAATATGCTTAAAAATAATTACTATAGAAGGAATTCCTTCAAGCTGGGCATCAGTTACAAACTCTTCTCTTTTTATTGAGTGAACCATACCTCGAATAGTTCTGGCAGAACCAGGCCAGCCCACCAGGGCAAGAATCAGAGTTATGACCATGTAGCTGCTTCCGCTGTCCATTTTTGTATTCAAAAGAGAGCGGAGAAAAAGAATAAAATAAAGGCCTGGAATGAGCATAAAAAACTCGGAAAAGCGCATTATTGACCAGTCTACCAGACCTCCAAAAAATCCCGAAAGTCCTCCAAAAAGAACTGCAAGAAAAAGAGAAATAAAGGTTGCCACAAAACCTATTGTTAGGCTTATGCGACTTCCGTATACAATTCTGGAAAACAAATCCCTTCCAAGATTATCAGCACCTAAAAGATAAACCGGATACTGGGAAGAAGAGCCAAAAAGATGAAGGGAGCATTTTATTCCTAGGACGGAATACTCTGAACCATGTACAAAAAATTTAAGTTTATGAATGCACTCCTGATCTTTAACGCGAACATATGTCCAGCTGGATTTATTAATTGCCCTGAACTCCCTTACCCTTATTCCTTTTATAGAAAATTCTACATTGGCCGGATGGAAAGAATTGTTTTCAAAACTCTTGCCGGCGGAATAAGGTGCAAAAAAAGGTGCAAAAAGCATTACAAGATAAATCAGACAGAGAAAAATCACAGAAAGAAGGGCCAGAGGCCGGCTTTTAAGATAAAGAAAAAATCGTTTCAAAATTAAGCCTCCTTTCCATAGCGGATTCTTGGGTCAACAAAGGCAAGAAGAATGTCGCTTATAATCATACCCACAAGAACAAGAGCAGAAATAAACATGCTGTTTGCCAGAACCAGATTAATATCCTGCTGCATAACTGCCTCATACATCAGGCGGCCAATTCCAGGATAGGAAAATATAATTTCCAGAACCATTGAGCCGGAAAACAAACTTGCCAGAAGATTTGCGCTCCCTGTTATATACGGATTCAGTGTATTTCTAAAGGCGTGATTCAGGTAGACCCGTCTTTCGCTGATACCCCTGGCCCTGAGAGCAAAAATATAGGGAAGCCCCATCTGATCCAGCATAGTACTTCTTATCATTCTCATTGTTCCGCCAAAACCGCCTAAAAAGCTTGCAAGCAAAGGCAGAAAAATATGATGCATATAGCTGAAAGTAAATTTTACTTTAGCCTGTGAGAATGAAAAATCCGGATAAGCGGTTACCGGAAATAGATTTGTTACAGAAGCAAAAAGCTGCAATAAAATCAGTAAAAGAATTCCCGGAAAAGCGTGAAAAAAGAGAGCAAAAAAAGTCACCGCAGTATCAAGAGGTTTTCCCGCCTTGCTGGAAAAATAAACTCCCAGCAAAAAAGAAAAAATTGTAATAAAGACAAGTGAAATTAAGTTCAGCAAAACTGAATTCCAGATTCTTGAGCCAATCAGAAAAGTTACAGGCGCCCTGGAAACAAGACTTGTACCTAAATCGTGGTCAACTATAACCCTCTTAAGCCATTTAAAATACTGCACGTAAAAGGGTTTATCCAGCCCGAATTCATGGCGAAGATTTTCCATCTGCTTTTCAGAAAAGGAAGAATCGTCTTCTTTTGAAGATGAAGAAATATTTTTTGAATCAGAGTTCATGCTGTTCATAATCTGCTGACTCATCATCTGATCAACTATATCACCCGGGGCAAGTTCCATAAGAGCAAAAAGGCTGAAGCCCAGAAGAAAAAGCAGAACAAGCATGGTAAAAAATCTTGAAAGAATAAAACTGAAAAGTGGAAACTTTTTTCTGAATGCCTTCCAGGGAATTAAAGTTTTTTCAAAAAAGCCGAATATTTTTCCCCGACTTTTGTTAGATTTTTCTGTCATATCTACATTTCCCTGATGAAAATCCAGTCCATCATGGCTCCATTTTTGTTATCGTAATAAAAGTTTGTAAAATCCCACTTATTTCTGACTGCCAGAAAACTTTTTGGTCTTACAAGGTATATTAAAGGGCATTCTTCAAGAATAATACGCTGATATTCATCCCAGATTGCAAAAGCTGCCTTCTTATCTATTGTATAAAGCCCCTTGTTATAAAGATAGTCTACCCTTTCTTCCCAATCTGTTGCAGGCTTTTTTTGAAGGGGATACCAGATGTGAAGGTTTCCGTTTGAAGGCCAGACATTGCTTCCTTGAGATGGAAAATATATTGCACCAAAAGCCATAAAAACACTCTGCCAATCGTAGGTAACAGTAACCATTTCTACAAGCTTTTGAAAATCTACCTGTCTGATATTAAGTTTAATTCCAGCTTTATTGAGCTCATCCCTTATTATAAGGGCAATATCGCTGGAAACAGTTGAAACAGAACTGATGCTTAAATCAAATTCCACAGGATTTCCATAAGTGTCGTAAAGACGGCCGTCACTTTTTTTGGAAAAACCAGCTTCTTCCAGAAGCCTCATAGCTCTTTCAAAATCATAACGGTAAGAGAGAGTAATTTCCGGATTATAATAGGGATTTACTTCCGGAAAAAAAGAATATTTTGGTTCAGCCAGAGCCCGATAAGTCTGATTGATTATTCTTTCTCTATTTAAAAGGCAGCTCATTGCCTGTCTGAATTTCTTTTGTGTAAACCAAAAATAATATGGCTGATCCTTGTTTGCAGGATTCTGATTAAATGTCCAGAACTGGCTGGAAAGAGAGCCCTCCGCATTAAAAACTGTATAATCTTCTTTCTGGTTTTCAATTAAATCTGAAAGTTCTTCA
>JAILKG010000025.1 GCA_024693915.1 Treponema sp. | reverse complement strand
GTATCTTTTACCATACCGCCCATTTCTGAAAAGGCATCTTTTACAGGCGCTGTAATGTCTTCTTTAATCTGTTCTGTTGCAGTGAGCTGCCCGTTTGCTTTTCTGTTTTCATAATCTTCTTTTTTTTCAGCTGCAGCTTTTTCTGCAAGTGCCTTACATTTTGCCGAGCAGTAATGTTTGGTCGAAAGACTGACTGCGCGTTTTACAATTCCAAAACCCATCTGTTCAATAAATCCGCCGTTCATATCATTTTTGATATAAGACCCACACCAGTCACAATAAATATCTCCTGTCTGAGATGTTTTCACTTTGTTTAAAAAACCCATAATTCACCTTCCAATGTTTTGATTTTTTTTCGTTCCCTTCGGAACGCCTTCATTCTACCGC
Source organism: Treponema sp. (assembly GCA_024693915.1). Taxonomy (GTDB): domain Bacteria; phylum Spirochaetota; class Spirochaetia; order Treponematales; family Treponemataceae; genus Treponema_D. The sequence continues at coordinate 1,713 of JAILKG010000025.1, read as the reverse complement.
ACGGCCTGAAAATTCCTTTGAGAAAACTTCCTAATAAAAATGGCAAATTTTTAGGAAAATTTCCCAAAGATAAAATTGCGATTTGTTGTATACTGACACTCATGAATAAAAAGCAAGCTGCCGGCTCTGGATTTAAAATAAAGGCCCTCTTTAAAATTGAGTTTATTTTCATTTATATTGCCGTCCTGAACTTTGGATTTTCCATCGGATGCAAAACTTACACAAATAAAAAGATTGCCAATCTGAATTCCCAGATGCTTAAGATTCAACTGGAAGAAAACAGCGGCATTTTTAATCATCAGAATCTGATTCAAAAACTGGAATATGATTACGAGCCTTTCACCTATTTTGATTCCGAACTTAAGGCAGAACTTTCTCAAATCCTTACCCTTCTGGGCGAAAACAAAAGCACGATTGAACCAATCATCACTTTCCAAAATCACATGCACCAGACAGAAAGCCGCCTCAACTTTGGCTACGATTCCCTTCTCTACTGCTCGCTGATTCTGATTGTTATTGCAGTGTATTTGATTGCAGAAAAATATTTTAAAAACAAAATTGATTTTCAGCGGCTCAAGGTGATGAACGAAGAACAGTCTAAAATCAGCCGCAACCTTCACGACGGAGTTGCCCAGGATCTTGCCGCCTTAAAGCTCTATCTTGAAAAAGAAGACCTTTCAAAATCAAAATTTTACGCCCAGCAGGCTTTTAACGAAGTACGTTATATGATTGGAGCAACACACTTGGATTTGAATCAGAGTTTTGAAGAAATCGTAAGAAAGATGGCGGCGACTCTTGAGGCCAACTATAATATTTCTACAAAGTTTTATGTCGGCTCAACAAAGATTCAGAATCTCAACGAAAACATTCAGGTGGAACTGATACGAATTTTGCAGGAAGCCTTGAGCAATATTTCCCGCCACGCAAATGCCGGCAACGTGGAAATCCGTTTTGTAGACGGCATCGACGATTTTAAATTCATCATAAAAGATGACGGAAAAGGCTTTAGCGAAGAAGAAGTAACAGAGAAAAATTCCAGGGGCGGTCGCCAGCACTACGGAGTTTCAAACATTAAGGAACGCGTTGAACTTTTAGGCGGAACGGTAGATTTTATTCACGAAGGAGGAACAACAATTGCAATCACAATTAAAGATTCTGTTTGTAGATGATCATGTAGGGCTGCGGGACGGAATGAAAGAGATGCTGAAAAGCAAGAATCCGGATTTTAATTTTATCTGTGCAAGCGATTACGAGACTGCCCTTGAGGCCTTAAAAAATAATCCTGACCTTCAGATTGCAATCCTTGATTTGAATCTTGACGGAAAAAGCGGACTGGAAATAATTCCTGAAATCAAAAAAATCAACTCCTCTATTTCCATCATGATTTATACAATGTTTAATGATGTGCTTCATGTTCAAAATGCCCTGCTCAACGGTGTTCAAGGCTACGTTACAAAAGACGCAACAATTGATGAAGTTGCACTTGCAATCACAACGATTTCAAAAGGCAATTCCTATTACAACAAGGTAGCCACAGAAATAATGCAGTCGCTCCTGACAAACAAAGGACGAGCCCACGACATTACAAATGATTTGAGTTACCTTTTTGACAATTACAAAGACCTCTCTGCCAAAGAGCGGGAAATTTTCATCCTGCTTTCTCAAAATATGGAAATCATCGACATTGCAAGAAAACTCGGTAAGTCAGAGAAA
>JAILKG010000004.1 GCA_024693915.1 Treponema sp. | reverse complement strand
GTTTTTCTTCCAAATAAAACAGAAAGAACTGAAAGAACTTTTGGCGGAATAACCTGCGATTTTCTTTCTCCAGAAATCTACTCTTCAAGAAGAATTCTTCTATATATACATGGTGGATGTTTTACTGGAGGCTCCAGAGCTGCCTACAGAAACTTTGCATCAATGCTGGCAAACAAGGCTTACTCCCGTGTTGTTGTTCCAGAATACAGGCTTTCCCCTGCCCACCCTTTTCCGGCGGCGACAGAGGATGTTCAGGCCGCTTTCAGAGCACTTTTTACAGAAGAACAGATAGCCCGCTCCCTGGACCAGAAAGTCTACAGCATGAATAAAGAAGGAGAAAGGGGCTACTCATTTGATGAAAACTCTTCGGAAACTTCTCAAAACCTTCAGGAAGATAGTGAAATATCCAGTGGAAAGGATAACCAGAACCCGACCTCTGACGAAAATGAGCAGAAGGCAGAAAAACTTGAATCAGAACCAGAAGTTATCATCTGCGCAGATGGAGCCGGAGCCAGCATAGCCTGCTCTCTTATTTTTAACATGAGGGAAAAGTATAAAAAAAGCATAAAGAAACTGGTTCTTTTTTCTCCCTGGCTGGACATTTCAAGGGTTTCCCCTTTGAGAACAAAGGCAAAAACTTCTGCAAAGGCACCAAAAAAACTCAGCGACGAAATTCTTTCATCTGATGTAATTTCAAAAAGCGCTGACGCCTATACATATTCATCTAATTTTACAAATCCTCTGGTTTCGCCAATTTATGCCAGCAGAGAGCTTTTAACAGACTTTCCTCCAACCTATATTCAGATTGGTCAAAAGGAAATTCTTCTTCAGGACGCAAAGGATTTTAAGAACATTCTTCTTAAAGCCGGTGTAGACTGCATTCTGGACGAATGGCCGGACATGATGCACCTTTTCCAGCTTGCAGATGAATACCTGGATGAGGCTCACGAAGCTCTGGACAAATTTTCATGGATTATTGCCCAGGGAATGGAAGCAAAACAGAACACGGAAGCAATTTCTATTGAAAATAAACCAAAACTGGAAAACAGTCTGAGGTCAGAGGCATAATAAAAGCTATTGAAGGCCGCCAGCTCTGACCGGCGGCCCTTACACAGGTAAGTAAAGCTAAAAAATGCTTTCGCATTTTTTTTAACGCTTTGCTATAGAACACCGGCTCGCCAGCGAGCCTTACACAGGAGGCAACATGGAACTTCTTTCTCCGGCGGGAAATGTGGAAAAACTTTACTACGCCTACGCTTACGGGGCAGACGCTGCCTATATTGGCTTAAAGAAATTTTCTTTGAGGGTAAAGGCCGACAATTTTTACGAAGACGAGTACAAAAAAGTCATTGCCCTAAAAGAAAAGTTTCCTGGAAGAAAACTCCACTGCGCCCTGAACATCTCCTTCCACAATTCAGACATAGATGCCTTCATTTCAAATATCGACTATTTCAAAGCTTACCCTATTGATGCCTTTATCGTGCAGGACATAGGCCTTGTTCCTATTTTGCAAAAATATTTTCCGGACGCTGCCCTTCACGTAAGCACACAGGCCTCCTGTGTAAACAGAGAGGCGGTTAAAATGTACAAAGCCATGGGCTTTTCCCGGGTAGTACTGGGAAGAGAAGCCTCCCTCAAAGAAATAAGGGAGATAAAAGACGCAGTTCCAGACATGGAACTGGAAGCCTTCTGCCACGGAGCCATGTGCATTGCCTACGCCGGCCGCTGCCTTATGAGCGCCTACCTTACAGGACGCAGCGCCCAGGCAGGAGCCTGCAGCCATTCCTGCCGCTGGGATTTTGATGTAAAACTGGATGCCACAAAGCTCACCCCTGAACTTTCCAGAGCATTGAGCGAAAGCGGAGCCCTGGTTTTAGAAGAGCACAAAAGACCCGGAGAATACCTTCCCGTTTATCAGGGGGAAGATTTTACCGCCATTCTTTCCAGCAAAGATATCCGCATGATTGAGCACCTTAAGGACATGAAGGATGCCGGCCTGGACTCCCTTAAAATTGAAGGACGAATGAAAAGCGTTTACTATGTAGCCCTGGTTACAAGAGCATACCGAAAGGCTCTGGACGCAATGGAAGGAAAAATCAGCCAGGAAGAGGCAGAACCTTTTATTGCGGAGCTGGAAAACGTAAGTCACAGGGAAAGCGGCACTGGTTTTTACTACAACAGAAGCGAAGCTGACATAACTGTAAGCGGAGCCACAGATTCCCGCTACGAGCTTTCTGCAGAAATCAGCGAAGAAATCTCTGAAGAAGAAAGGGACGAGCTTTTCAAAAAAGCCAGAAACTTTGATCAGGAAAGAAAAAAAGAGCTGGAAGAAATGCATCCTGAAGCCCGCAAGGCAAGGCTCAAAGACTATGAGCTTCATCCGGACAAAAACCCTCCTCTTCTTCCGGAAAAAGAAGGCTGGTTCATGTACAGAATTACTGCCCTGAACATGATTCACCCGGGAGATGAAATTGAATTCATTTCTCCAGACACAGTAAGCATAAAGCCTGAAAAAGACAGCTGGCTTCTGGTAAACCCGGAAAACGGAACATTAAGAAGCTGGGTCTGTGACGGCCACGACTGCATCCTCTACACCAAGACAAAACTGCAGAAAGGCAGCCTTATCCGCATGGAAGACAAGGACTACAAAAGCGGAGTCATCAGGGACAGCGGCCGCTAGGAAACAAAAGAAAATATGAAGATGCCAGTCTTTAAACGAATTGTTACTGCAATTTTTCTTTTTTTCTTCATCTGCTTTTACTCTCAGGGAGAAGAGGGAGTCGAAATTGAGGATAAAAACGCATTTTCAGGCAGTAATTTTTCTGTTTTCCCATTAAGTGCAGCTTTTGAAACTACTGAATCATCTGCTTCCCCTGATTCAAACCAGATTAAGGACGAAACGGGTTCAGAAAAAATAACTTTTAAAGAAAAAAATGCAATTTTCTGGACCAATCTTCTGAATTCCATCAATTTTTACTCCAGAGACTACAGTCTGATTTTTCAGAATGGTCTGACTCTGGAAAGCGGAACAGACGGAAAACCCCAGCACCTGGGCCCAGATTTTTCAATTACCTTTGATCAGAAAGAAATTCTGATTTTTGGAGGCATGCGCTTTTTTCAGGAATCCTTTGATTTAACTCATGAATGGATTTACTGGCCTACATTTTTTGAAAATCATCAACTGGGAACTGGAGCAATCTTCCATTACTACGATATGTACAGACTCTTCAGGGAATTCGATTTTCTTCCCGGTCTTTACTACCGCTACGACAATCACCGCTGGTTTAAGTTTACGGGGAGCCTTCTCTACTTCAGAAAAGATGCCTACATAGATTTTTCCGGAGAAAATGCTATTCACATTGGAAACAACAACCTGGCTACTAAATTTTCCTTTGAAATCCGCCCCGTAAACAAATTTCAAATAAGTCTGGATTTTTCAAGTTACTCTCTCTACCGCTATATGCTTTTCTTTGCTCCTGACCTGAACCTGAAATTTTCCCTGAACCTTTCAAAGAACTTTACCACAGGACTTGAGTTTGACGTGCAGTATGTAGACCTTTTTACCCTGAGCGCAAACTTTAACTGCATTTCCTTCAGATCTTTTGTGAGCATGGAGATTTAGCATGAAAAAAATAAAAATCAGACTGCTGAAAGTTCCCCTTACCGCCTCGATTTTTCTGACTTTGTCATTTCTAACCCTTGTTTTTTCGGCCTGCAAACTGAACAATTACGGAATCGACGAATTTTTATACAGGGAAAACCATATCGACAAAAGAGCATCTTCCCTGCTGGAAATATCGGAAGACGAAAAGCCTCAAATTCCCGAAAGCAAAAAATATTCGGTTATAATAGTAACAGACCTTCACTTTGGAGCAGAAAATATTTCTATGGAAAGAAGGGATGATGCTTTTTTTGAAACAATCCACGCACTTAAAGAAAAGCCTCTTTTCTGTATCAGTCTTGGAGACATTGCAGAACACGGCTACGATTCAGAAATCAAAAGATACAGGGATGAATTTATACAGAGGCTGGAAAGCAGCGAGGGGATTAAAACCTACACCACTGTAGGAAACCACGATTTATACAACTCCGGCTGGTATCCCTACTCAAAATACATTTATGAAACTTCTTTTTACCACTTTTCTACGGAAAATTTCAGCTGGTACTTTCTGGACAATGCCAGCGGAACTTTAGGAAACCACCAGTACATGGCTCTTTCCAATAGTCTGGAAAAAGATAAGCAGAAAAAACTCTTTTTTGCCCATGTGCCCATGTACAGCGGAGGAAAATTTTATTTTACAATGCAGAATTCTGCAGAAAGGAACAAGCTGATTTCTCTTCTGGCAAACAACAATACAAAGGGCTTTTTCTGCGGTCACACCCATTCAGAATGCGTAAGCGACTTAAAAGCCTTTAAAGAATACACCATCGGAGGCTTTTTAGAAAAAAAAGAATGGGCCCTTCTTACCCTTGATGAAAATGACGAAAGTTATTCCCTGGAATTCAAAAAATACTAAAACCAAAAATACGAAAAAAAACTTATAGGGCACAAGCTGGCATATCAGCAGAAAAAAGCCAATTAATCCAGCAAAGTCAGGCAGGAAGGAAGAACTTCCCAGCGAACGGAATGAACTTCTCCCGCATATTCGCCGTCAGTATGCAGTGTCATAGACTGATCTGATTCCAGTTCAAGGCCATTAAAACTTTTTACGGTAAAGCCCTTGATTTTTGAATGGGCGCCAAGAATCAGAAAAGGAAAGATAAAATATGAAAACAGGCGGGGAATTCCGTGAGCGGCACAAAGCCAGAGTTTTCCGTCAGAGGCAGCTGCTTTTGGAGCCATTTTTACTCCACCGCCTTCCGCTGAAAAGTTCATAGCCGCAAGGAAAATGAGTTTTCCAAAGGGCAGGTCCTTAAAACCTTCCGCAGATTTAGAAAACATTCTGGATTTTACCCTGTAAAACTTCATGGTCATAAGGGTAAAAAGAGTAAGAATTATATAAACAACCCCACCCAGCCTTAAAAAATTTAAAACTTTTTTTAGGGGAGATGCATCTACCCTGCGGCATACAATGGCGTCAAGTCCCACTCCGCTGGATATTCCAAAATATCGGACAGAAAGAAAAGGATCGTTCAAAAAAGATGCAACCTTTTCTTCTGCTCCTTCTTCTTTGCCTTCTGTATTTTTTAGGCTTTCTTCTTTCTTCTGCCTGCGTTTTTTTTCAATTTCATCATAGGGAAGCTTTTCAAATACTGGGCGAAAGGTAACCTTTCCAATATCAATTTTTCTTTCAGAGCCTTCAAGTATTTTCTGGAGAACCTCTTTTGTGTATCTGGAAGATCTCTTAATTCCTGCTCCCCGGCAAAAATCGTTCCCGCTGCCGGTTGGAATCACTCCAAATTTTACCTTTCCAAAATTTTCTTCACCAATACCGTTCAAAACCTCGTTTATGGTTCCGTCACCGCCAACCACAACAATTCTTTTATCCGGGTCTTCGTTTTTACAGACTGCCGCAGCAAGCTCCTTTGCATGCACCTTTCTTTCGGAAAGTAAAAGCTTATAAGGTACATTCTGCTCAATTAAAATTTTCTTAACTTTTTTCCATGTAAGAAGGGCTAAACCACTTCCCCCATGTATATTGGTGATAAAGTAATACATAAAAGATATTTTAATGGAAGAAGCAAGAATTTTCCAATAGATTTTTACAATAAGCGGGGTTATACTTTTGGGATAAAGATAAAAAGAGAGGTTTATCAATGTACATTTCACCATTCACCTACACAGTCACTTACCCCAAAAAGCAGTGCCAGCACATGGTTCAGATTAAAAAGAAATACTCCCCTATTTTAGATGAAAACTACCCCTACAGGGAAAAAACTTTTTCATGGAAATTCAAAAACTTCTGGCTGAACATTCTCTTGAACCTGGCTGTAATTCCTGTTACAAATATCCGCTACGCAATCAGGGTGGAGGGAAGAAAAAATCTTCGTCTCTACAAAAAAGACCTTAAAAAGGGTTTTGTTTCAGTTTCAAACCACATCTGTGAATGGGACTTTCTGGCCCTGCTTTCTGCCATGTACCCCAAAAAGGCTTTTTTCCCAATCTGGTCAAGAAATATGGAAACATCAATGGCGCCTATTTTCAAAACTATTGGCGGAATTCCAGTCCCCCTGAGCGCAAGAGCTGCCCATCAATTTATAAAAGCAATGGATTCCGTTCTGGAAGAAAAAAAATGGCTTCACGTCTATGCAGAAGGAAGCATGTGGTTTTTCTATCCCGCTGTAAGACAGTTTCAGAACGGAGCTTTTTTCTTTGCCCTACGCCACAATCTTCCTGTCCTCCCCCTTGCCATTTCCTACAGGGAGCCAAAAGGAATCTACAAGCTATTTAAAAAACACCCAAACCTTACCGTTCACATAGGTAAGCCCCTTTTCCCCGACCCCGCCTTAAAGCGAAAAGAAGCAGAAATCGATTTGTGCAGCAGAGTCAGAAAAGAAGTTATGCTTCTTATGGGAATTAAAAGCGAAGAAGAAAATGAAAGCTATATGAAACTCTATTCCCAGGAAATTCCTGAAGCCTGAAAATAGTCTAAAGAAGGATAATTTTGAAGAAGATAAAGATTTCACCTCTTATTTTTATGCTCACAGCAGTCTTTACTGCCTCTTTTTTTACATCTGTTCTCCTCTCTTCCTGTGCCACAACCAGAAATCAGGGCGGAAAAGAAAGTGAAAAAGGAATAAAAAAAGAGAAGGGAGAAAGCCTTTACCAGGAGTTTTTAACACTTGAATGTCTTGGAAAAGAAGAATGCAGTTTTAAGGAAATAAAATGCGCATACCAGGCTGAGAATGAAAAATCCCCTAAAAAAAATGACCGAAAAGATAAAGCAATTTTTTTAAGCCCGGAAGAAATAGAAAAGGACACCGAAGAATTTATCTATCTTCTTGAAAGCTGCTACGCCGGCTATAAAAAGGCCTGTCAAAAAGGATTTTCTCCAGAAAGGCTCAGAGAAAAGATAAAAAATCGCTTTTGTAATAGAAAAGAAGTTCTTCAGGATGAAGTAGCCTGGACTATATGGAAAGAAACTTTTCCATATATAAAAGACATGCACTTTGTAATTGAAAGCCAGAAAAGCTACTATCAGTTTAGTCCCCATCTTATTCCCTATTTTTCTGACACCTACGTAAAAAAAGAGGGAGATGAATATCTGGTTTCCCTTACTGATTCTTCTGAACTTGAAATTGGAGACCTCTACAGCGGACAAAAGGAAAATCTTTTCTACTACCCTTCCCGGGGTCTTGACCTCTACAGAGTAGGCTGTCTTTTAGACCCTATGGAAATAGAAAAAGCCAGGCAGAAGGCAGAAAAAGAAAAAGCCGGCGAAAATGAAAGTGCCGCTAAAAACAATACTGCAGACCAGAAGGAAACTGCCTCCGGCCCCCTTGCTGCCGGTCAGAAGAAAACTGCCTCCATCAATAAGGCAGACTCCAGGAACGATGCTGAGGGCAAGAGTCTTCTTCTTGAAAGCAGCTTTAACGGAAAAAAAATACGCCTTTCTGTAAGAGATTACGGCTGCCTTGATATTCCAGAAAAACTGGACTACAAGGAAAGCCAGACAGAAAAATCTGCCTATATTTATATTTCAAATTTTATGGCAGCAGAAGCGGAAAGCAGGGACAGAAAACAATCAGACAAGCTTTACAAAAACTATGCCGATGCCGCAAAAAAATACCTTAAAAAACAAAACATCATTCTGGATTTAAGGGGAAACCAGGGAGGAAACATGAACTATTCCCTGATTTTTCCAATTAACCTCTACCTGGGGGAGGATTCCTCTTTTTACAAGGGCAAAAATTTTTCAGCAGGGGATATGGCAGATTTCTTTATAAGACTATTCTATAAAGACTGCTTTCTTCTGGAATCTCCTGGAATTGTACAGAACACTCTTGAATATCTAAACTTGTATTTTCCGGAAATGGAAGAAACCATAGATTTTCTGAACAAACGCTATAGAGTACTAAAAGAAAAGCCGGAAGTAAGCCTGTGGCCAATGAACGAATACGCCTCCACCTCTTCAAAAATTCATTTTTCAATTCCAAAGGAAAGCGCATTTAAGGGTCGGCTTTTCTTTATTACCGACAGAAATTCTTTTTCCGCAGCAGAAGACATAATAAGCTTTTCAAGACAGCTTTTCAAAAACCAGGCTGAAGTCTATGTGATTGGAGAAAATACTGCCGGCTGCATGGAATACGGAGGACTTCTTTCATATCAGCTTTCCTGCTCCGAAATCAGGGTAAACCTCTGTCAGAGCGCCTTTTACCCTTTTGAAGAAAAAGTGGACTCCTGGAAAGGCGAAGGCCTTGGCCACTTTCCTGATGCCTGGGCCAGCCCGGAAGACATAAGAAGCACACTGGAATTGCTCTTGAACTAAAAAGGCCTGAAATTCAAATTATGTAAATCTAAATAAAATTTGAAGCAGGAAAGAAGTGCAGTGGACTCACGAAGTGCGGGAAGCAAAATGCCTCTTTTTTTCCCTGTCCATTCCTTCGCCCTCTACCTGTAGGGCAAACGCATTATAAATAAACTGTGCAAAAAAAAGTGTTAAGGTCTGCGTGCCACGGTACAAAAAACGCGCAATATTGCGCTAGACGCTGTTTGTGGCAGAGGAACTATTATATGCCGCTTTCGCGGCAGCCACAAACAGAGTCTTTTTTGTCCACAGCACGCTTTCCCCGTTGCAATTTTTTATGTATAGAATCAATAATGCGTTTGCCCTGCATCAACCTGCCTTCGCCCACAAGCAAGCCACTAGCGGACTTTCCCTCTGACTTGGCCCGCTTACAGCATGTTGACCCGATTTCTGTTTTTTTTTACTATAATAACTGTGAAGGCTGACCCTTAAAAAGCAGCCATTCATGCGCATTTTGCGCTCTAAAACTTTCTATTAGACTTGATCTAAAAGGACAGGTACTATGAACACAACAGATTTTCACAAGGCAAAGGAAGATGGAAAAAAACTTTCCATGGTAACCTGCTACGACGCATCTTTTGCCCGTCTTATTGACCAGACTGACATCGACTTGATTTTAATCGGTGACAGCGCAAGCATGGTAATGCACGGAGAAAGCACTACAATTCCCGCCACAATGGAATGGATGGTAGAACACACCCGCAGCGTTAGAAACGGAACTTCAAAATACATTGTTGCAGACATGCCATTTTTAACCACCCGCAAGGGACTGGAATACGCAACCGACTGTGCAGGAAGACTTCTTGTTGCAGGTGCAAACTGCGTAAAAATTGAAGGTGTTTTTGGACAGGAAGACATTATTCACCACCTTACAATGAGCGGAATTCCAGTAATGAGCCACCTTGGTCTTACACCTCAGTTTTATCAGGCTTTTGGAGGCCACAAAATGCAGGGAAAGACAGACGAAGCTGCTAAAAAAATAATCGAAGAAGCAATAAAAGCCCAGGAATTAGGCTGCTCTTCCATAGTTCTGGAATGTATTCCGGCCGCACTGGCAAAAGAAATCACCCAGGCTGTAAACATTCCTACAATCGGAATCGGTGCTGGAGTAGACTGCGACGGACAGGTTCTGGTTCTTCACGACATGCTGGGACTTTCAGGCTTTAAGATGCGCTTTGTACGCCAGTACCTGAACGGAGCTGAGCTTGTAAAAAATGCCCTGAACCAGTACGCGAATGACGTTCACACCGGGGATTTCCCGAAAGGCGACGAAATCAAATAAGATGACAGCAGACAAGAAGCTGATACAAGAAGGGAAAAAATGAAAATTATAAAGACAGTTGAAGAATTAAAAGAAATAAGACGCTCTCTTGAGGGCAAAAAAATTGGTTTTGTTCCAACAATGGGAGGCCTTCATGCAGGACATTTGAGTCTTGTAAAAAGGGCAAAAGCAGAAAACGAAGTAACTTTTGTAAGCGTTTATCTGAACCCAACCCAGTTTAACGACAAAAAAGACCTGGAAACATACCCTGCAAATTTTGAAGATGACGTAAAACTCCTTGAAGGAGCCGGCGTGGACTACATGTTCACTCCAACCTACCCCGTAATGTACCCGGACGACTACAAGTACAAGGTAATTGAAACAGATTTTTCAAAAACTCTCTGCGGCGCAAAAAGGCCCGGCCATTTTGACGGAGTATTAACTGTTGTAATGAAGCTCTTTAACCTTGTGCGCCCAACAAACGCATACTTTGGCGAAAAAGACTACCAGCAGTACCAGCTTTTAAAGGGAATGATTGAAGCCTTCTTCCTGGACATAAACATTGTTCCATGCCCAATTGTTCGTGAAGAATCCGGACTGGCTATGAGCAGCCGCAACAGAAAACTTTCTGCAGAAGGCTTAAAACTGGCTCCAAAATTCCACGAAATTCTTGCTTCAAGGGGCAGCCCGAAAGAAAAAGGAAAAAAACTTGAAGAAGCTGGCTTTAAAGTTGACTACATCACTGAAGTAAAGGGCCGCCTTTATGCAGCCGTTTTCCTGGAAGACGTGCGCTTAATCGACAACGTATAATTTTCAGGTAAATAAATGGAAACAGTAATCGACCAGAAAGAAAACGAAGACTACCTTTCAAGCCAGATAATAACCTATCTGGGAAATAAACGTTCTCTACTTTCTAACATTGAAGCAGAAATAAATGAAATAAAGAAAAAACTGAACAGTTCCAAGGTTGTTTGCGCAGATCTTTTTTCCGGCTCGGGGATTGTTTCCAGAATGCTAAAAAAACACTCATCCCTTCTTCTGGCAAATGACCTGGAAAATTACTCAAAAGTGATAAACACCTGCTATCTTTGCAATAAAAAAGATTTTCCGGAAGAAGAATACGATAAAATTCACGATGTCATTATCCAAGAGGCAAAAAAAGAAAGAAGACCCGGCATAATTGCAGAAAACTATGCTCCTAAGGATGACAATAACATTCGTCCCGGAGAAAGGGTTTTCTACACCAGAAAAAATGCGGAACTTCTGGACACCTACCGCATTCTGATAGACGAATTTGCTCCGGAAAGCATGCAGGCATTTTTTCTGGCTCCCCTTCTTTCCCAGGCAAGCATCCATGTGAACACAAGCGGAGTTTTTAAGGGCTTTTACAAAAACCCGGATACAGGACTGGGTTGTTTTGGAGGAAAGGGAAAAAATGCCCTTTCAAGGATTCTTGGCCAAGTGGAACTACAAAAGCCATTGTTCAGTAATTTTACTTCAGAAAGCAGAATATGCCAGATGGACGCCGAAGCTTTTGCTTCAGAAGAAAAAGGCATAGACATTGCTTATCTGGATCCGCCATACAATCAGCATCCCTACGGTTCAAATTACTTTATGCTGAACCTTCTTTTAAAGAATAAAATCGACTGTGACTTAAGCCGGGTAAGCGGGATTACCTCAAACTGGAACCGCTCAAACTACAACAAGCCCTACGCAGCCCTTAAAAGTCTGGAAAAAGTGATTGAAAAGCTGGACGCAAAGTTCATTATCATCTCCTACAACTCAGAAGGTTTTATAAGCATGGAAGAAATGAAGGAAATGCTTGTAAAATACGGGAAGCTTTCCACAAAGAAAATTCCTTACAGCACATTTAAAGGAAGCCGCAATTTAAGGGAAAGAAGCCTTAAGGTAAATGAATATCTTTTTATCTTAGAAAAAAACTAAAACTGAAAAAGAGGTAAAAAAATGGGAAAAAACATTCTTTTAAATGTAACAGGTTCAATTTCATGCTACAAGGCATGCTCTCTTACAAGTCTTCTTACAAAAAAAGGCTATAATGTAAAAGTAATTCAAACAGAAGATTCCATGAAATTTGTTGGAAAGGCTACTTTTGAGGGCCTTTGCCATAATAAAGTTTTAACCAGCATGTTTGAAGGAGAAGACCCTATTCCTCATATCAATTTGAGCCAGAATTGGGCAGACCTTATAATCAGCTACCCGGCCAGCGCAAACACCATAAACCGGGTTGCCGCAGGGCTGGCAGACGACCTTTTTGGAGCAGTATGCCTTGCAAACAATTTTGAAAAACCACTTTTAATTGCACCTGCAATGAATACAAACATGTTCCGCCACCCTTCTGTTCAGGAATCCTTAAAAAAACTTGAAGGCTGGGGAGCTGAAATTCTGCCCTGCGGCGAAGGGGAACTTGCCTGCGGAACAAGAGGAATAGGTCGTCTGCTTGAACCGGAAGAAGCTCTGACCTTTATTGAAAAAGCACTGGAAGGAAAATAATGAAGATTCTTATAACCGGCGGTGGCTCTGAAGAGCCAATTGACAATGTACGCTACATCTCCAACTTTTCAAGCGGAAGAACTGCCGCCTTTTTTGCAGACTATTTTAGCAAAAAAGGCCACACCGTTACCTTGCTCACTTCAATAAAGGCAATAAAACCCCTTACAGAAATCAATACCATAACTTACCGGACTTTTAACGACCTTAAAAGCGCTCTGGAAAAAGAATGCAAAAGCCTTTCCTATGACGGGGTAATTCATGCCGCGGCAGTGAGCGATTACAGCGTAGCTTCCATAATTGTAGACGGAAATGAATATCCGGCAGGCAGCATTCCAAAGGTTTCCGGCGGTCAGGAATTGACTATAAAAATGAAAAAAAATCCAAAGCTGGTGGATTTTATTAAAAGCTGGGCAAAAGATATAAAACTGGTAGCTTTTAAGCTGACAAGCCAGGCAGACAGCGAGGAAAGAAAAAAAGCCGTAAAAAAAGTTTTTGACTCCACACAAAGCAGTCTGCTCTGCCCGGACTATGTTGTTTCCAACGATTTAAGCGAAATAACAGAAGAAAAGCACCCCTGCGTCATCTATTCAAAAGAGATGAAGGCAGAAAGAAAAACGGAAAATCTCGAAGAACTATCCCGGGCCATGGAAGAACTCCTTGAAGGCTAAACTTGAGCTTGAACTGGAGCCATTCTGAGGAACCAAGCTTTACATCCCTGGGGCAAGGTCGAGGGCAAACGCATTATGAATTCTATACATAAAAAAATTGGAATGGGGAAGCATGCCGCGGACAAAAAAGACTCTGTTTGTGGTTGCCGCGAAAGCGGCATACAATAGTTCCCCAGCCACAAACAGCGTCTAGCGCATTAATGCGCGCTTTTTGGACCGTGGCAATGCCGACCAGAGCGCTTTTATTTGTAAAATTTATTAATAATGCGTTTGCCCTGTTGTCTGGCAGGGCTTCTGCTCAGATCCTATTTCCGATTATTCGCAAAGTTTTTCTGCTTTTCTTACTTTTTCAACTTTTCTGCAATTACTTCAGCAGATTTTACCCCGTCCATGGCAGAAGAAACTATTCCTCCTGCATAACCAGAGCCTTCTCCCACAGGGTAAAGTTTTTTTAAGCCAATGCATTCCCGGCTTTCCTTGTCACGGACAATTCTTACTGGTGTTGAAGTTCTTGTTTCACTTGCTATCAAAAGGGCGTCCGGGCAGAGGTAGCCTTTCATCATCTTGTTAAAGGCTTTAAAAGCTTCTTTTAAGCGGCTGCTGATTGCTTCCGGAAGCCAGAGGTCAAGGCGGGAAGAAATTGTTCCCGGAGTATAGCTGTTTTCAGGAAGGTTTTCAGATTTTCTTCCGTCAATAAAGTCGGTCATTCTCTGGGCAGGAGCTTTCTGTCCTTCTCCCTGATTTTTTGTAAGCTGTTCAATATATTTTCTGTATAAGAGGCCTGCAATCGCCCGGCTTCCCATTTTTTCAGCTTTTTCCACAAATCCTTGAGGAATGTCCTCCGGCCTTGTTTCTACAACTATGGCGGCGTTAGACCACTGGCTGTTTCTTCCTGATGCGCTCATTCCGTTTACCACGATTTCGTCATCGCAGGAAGAAGATGGCACTACAAAACCTCCCGGGCACATGCAGAATGAGTAAACGCCTCTTTCTTCAACCTGAGTGGTCAGGTGGTATTCAGCGGCTTCAAGACTTTCTGTCTGGCCATGAAACTGAATGGAATCAATCAGGCTTCTTTTGTGTTCAACCCTAACTCCCATGGCAAATGTTTTTGCTTCCAGGGAGGAAGGAGAAATTTCTGCAAGTTTTGAGTAAATACCGTAGGCGGAATGACCGCTTCCAAGAATAACAGCTTCTCCTGTAAGTTCTTTTTCCTCGCCATTTTGAGTGTTTTTAATTTTTACACCCAGAACTTCTTTATTTTTGTTCACAAGAAAATCAACAACTTCTGAATTAAAATAAAATTCCCCTCCGGAATCCTTAATAAAGTCCCTGATATTGTTTATAACTCCGGGAAGTTTTTCTGTTCCTATGTGAGGATGGGCATCTGTGAGGATTTTTTTATCTGCTCCAAAATAATTGAAAATCTGCAGGATTTCCGGAATGTTTCCCCTTTTGTTGCTTCTGGTGTAAAGCTTTCCGTCGCTGAAGGTTCCTGCACCCCCTTCACCAAAACAGTAGTTTGAATAGGAATTGATTTTTCCCTGAGTGGAAATTTCTGCAATATCCTGGCTTCTTTTCCGGGTTTCTTCTCCCTGTTCGATTACCAGAGGTTTTATTCCATATTCAAGGAGTTTTAAAGCAGAAAAAAGTCCTGCAGGTCCCGAGCCCACTATAATCACGCTTTTATGTTTTCTGTTTTCCCCTTCAGAAACTTTCTTCCATTTTGGGATAAAGTCATTTTCAAGGGCTTTTTCTTCTTCATCGATAAAAACATTGTATCTCAAGTGAAATTTAACTTTTCCGTGGCGGGCATCGATTGATTTTTTTTCAAGCTTCCAGAAAATTTTATGCCCTTTTGAACTTATATTTTCCCTTGCAAGGGCTTTTTCCACCAGATTTTTGATGATTTTCTGATTTTTTTCTTCTTCCGGCAGGACTGTTATTGTGATTTCTCTTTTCATTTTCTATCCTTAAAAAATGGCGAAAATACTGATTTATTCCAGAATTTAATGCATAAAAAATGCGCCATAAAATGATTTTATCTTAAAAAAGAGAAATATTTAAGTGCCCCGGATTTTTATTGTGCCCCGGATTTTTATAATGGGGAAGTCCGCTTTTTCCAGCTGGCCCCAGGACAGAAATCCCGCACTCTCACAGAAATCCTGCGCTCGTTGAAATATCAGCTAAAAAACTTTATACTTCTTTCCATGAATTTTACACGAGTTTTTTTAAATGCTAAAGAAGAAGCAGAAATTCTTCAGGGTTTTTCATGGGTTTTTGATAACGAAATTTCATTTCTCAAATATAAAAAAAGCCAGGATGGGGAATGGCTTGAAAAAAGTCTTTCAGAGGCAGAGATAAAAGATGGTAGCGCCGTTGAAGTTTTTTCAAAAGCAGGAGGCTTTCTTGGAACTGGTATCATAAATCGTTCCTCCAAAATTACAGTCCGCCTGATTAGCCGTCAGCACGCAGATAAGGTTTTTGAAGATATCGGTCATTTCTGGGACAAAAAAATTTCAGATGCAGTTAATATCCGCCGTCTTGAATATTCAGAATCCGAATCTTACCGCCTTGTTTTTGCAGAGGCTGATTTAATTCCTGGTTTTATCTGCGAAAGATACTGTACCTCAAAAGGAAAAATCTATCTTGTAGTTCAGTTTCTTTCCATGAGCGCAGATGTTTTTAGGGATGAACTCCTGTCTGCCCTCAAAAAGCATGTCAAACCTGATGCAATCTACGAAAAAGATGACGAAGATGTCCGCTTAAAAGAGGGCTTAGAGCTCAAAGCCGGCTGGATTTACGGAAAGGGAGAAGATCTTTTTACTATCAGCGAAAATGAAGTTTTACTCAATGTGGATGTAAAAGACGGTCAGAAAACCGGCTATTTCCTTGATCAGAAATTTAACCGAAAGGCCGCTGCTCCTTTCTGTCACGGAAAAAGGGTTTTAGACACATTTACTCATACAGGTGCCTTTGGCTTAAACGCTTTTAAGGCCGGTGCCAGAGAAGTAATCTCAGTTGATATTTCAGAAGATGCCTGCAAAATCGTAGAAAAAAACATTCAGCAGAATAATGCTCAGAAGGTGATGAAGGCTGTCTGCTCTGACGTTTTTGACCTTCTTAAAGAATACGAAAAGCAGGGAGAAAAATTTGATGTTATCATCCTTGACCCTCCAGCATTTGCAAAATCTGCTAAGGCAATTCAAAAAGCTTATGGCGGATACAAGGAAATAAACCTTCGTGCAATGAGACTTTTAAATGAAGGAGGAATTCTTGTTACCTGTTCCTGCTCTCATTTTTTTGATTCAAAATATTTTTACGATATGCTGATGCACGCCGCTATGGACAGCCACCGTCAGGTTCAGATTCTTGAAAAAAGAGGAGCCGGTCCTGATCATCCTGTTCTTGCAGGCTACCCTAAATCAGAATATTTGAAGTGCGCTATCTGCCGGGTTTTCTAATAAAAGCTTTTTTATAACAAAATTGTTGCTCTATTTTTTATGTGGAAATAATTGCTATAATAGTATACAATTAATAAATTATGGAAGTTTCTGAAAAAAAAGTAGAGCTTTCGGTTTACGGTGCCTTTGAGCAGGTAAAGCGAAATGAAAATGCAAAAACTGAAATCTCAAAAAAGAATTCCTCTCAGGAAACTGAAAATAAGGACTTTGGATATTTTTCCAAAGTAGACACCCATTCTGTAAAAGCAGAAGCGGCTGCCTTTTCAAAAGAAAATCAAAATCAAAAAACTTCCATTGAAGAAGCCCGGAAAGAAAATAAGTCTTCTGCCGGAATCTCTCAAAGCTCAGTGTCAAAAAGCGCTTCCAGCAGTGAAAAAGAATCTTCAGATCAGGTAAAAAGCTCTGCAAGTCAGGTAAAATCATCCCCGGCTTCAGAAAAATCATCCGCAGTTTCTGAAAAATCATCTGCGACTTGGGAAAAATCATCTGCAAGTTCTGAAAAATCATCCCCAGTTTCTGAAAAATCATCTGCGACTTCGGACAAGACAAAAGTCTCAAAATCAAAATCTCCAAAAAAAGAAAATACAAAAAAGGCTTTAAAAAAGATTAAAAAAGAGGAGAAACTTAAGGCTCTTGAGAACAAAAAAGCCCTTAAGCGTTCTTCCCTTAGAGTTCGCCATCCTATTGGTGTTAAGCTTATTTCAATTATTTCTGCAATCGTTGTTGTTGCTCTTGGCGGTGTAACCTATGCCGTTTCTTACTTTGTTTCAAACGACGTTAAAACCAGCGCCGAAGAAAACAATCTGGCTATAAACAGCCGTACCGCCTCTGATGTAGAAAGCCGAATAGATTCTACAGTTGCTTCTGTTTCCATGTTTCTGGATTTGATTGAAGATGCGGGCTCCAATATTACAGAAAAAAAATCTCTTGAAAATCTATTTTTTGACCACAATAAATCCGTTGTAGCCCTTTATGTGCAGGATACAAAAGATTTTTTTGTAAGTCAGGCCTTTTTTATTTCCCGTGAAATTGAAAGTCAGGATGCATTAAACTATTTTAATCAGGAAGCAGATTCCTTTGAAATTGCCAAAAGCGGTCTTCTGGGGCTTCACAACGCTTCCTCTTATTTCAGACAGCCGGTTCTTTCATTTTTTTATCCTTATCTGAAGAATGGAAAAATGTCTGTGGCTGCCTTTCTTTATTCGGCAGATGAGCTTTCAGAAAGTTTTTCTTCAGGAAGCGTAAATAAATCAATTTTTGTAAACTCCACTGGTGAGCTTCTTCTTTCCAACGATATTTCCGAAATGATGAGTGGAAAGGATGAAAGCAAAAATATTGTAGTTCAGAAAATGCTTGAAAGCAGCCAGAGTAACTCCCAGTTTTCCTGGAAAGATGAAAATGAAAAAGATTTTATCGGAGCCTTCAGAAAACTTTCCGGCGGAGCAGGGGGCGTCATCACAACTGTTGAGACTGCAATAATCCTTGAAGGTGTTAGGGCAACAACACGGCGAAATCTTTATATTTCGGTTGTAATTCTTTTTATTGCAATTCTGATTATTTATTTCTTTGCCCGCTCTATGAGCACCCCTCTAAAACAGCTTACGGCAATTGTAAACGATATAAACCGGGGAAATTTCAATACAGTTCTTTTTTCCGGTCTTAATACCAGAAGAAATGATGAAATCGGCGTTCTGGCAAGAAGTACCAGAAACGAAAGGGAAATCTTAAATACCTTCACAACCCTTACAAACAAGGGTGTTACTGAGGCTATCATCAGAAAAGAAATTGATTTTAATCCTCACTTAAAAGATATTACAATTTTCTTCAGCGATATCCGTGGTTTTACGGCAATTTCTGACGGATTTAAAAACCGCTTTCAGGAAAAAAGTGCCGGAGAAATCATCAGCTTTTTGAACGATTACATGAGCCGTATGGTAACCTGTATAAAAAGAACCGGCGGTGTAGTAGATAAGTTTGAAGGGGATGCAATCATGGCGGCCTGGGGCGTTCTTAGAAACGAAAGCCTGGACTGGGAAAAACTTCCGGAAAATGATCCTGCAAGACTGGAAGCTAAAAAGAAGCACGATGCCTATGTAAAAAGGGATGCCCTTTCTGCAATCACCAGCTGTATTGCCATGCGCTATTCTCTCATGCTCTACAATAAACAGGCAGAAGCCTTTACCAAAGAGCACGAAGGTGAGCCTCTGGCTAAATACAAGCCTCATATCAGAATTGGTGCAGGTTTAAACTCGGGAAGGGCTACTGTAGGCTTTATGGGAAGCAACGACAAAATGGAATATACTTCTATCGGAGATGCCGTAAACTTTGCCAGCCGAACAGAAGCTTCCAATAAGCCTTGTGGAACGGATATTCTTATTACTCA
>JAILKG010000241.1 GCA_024693915.1 Treponema sp. | reverse complement strand
TTGATCTTTTTCTTAAAATCCCCCTTCATCTTCTAAAAAGCCTATATTCGGCCTTACCGCCTGCGAGTCTTCATCCAGCATTCTCTTAAATCTTATACTCATTACTTCTCTTCCTGCCCTATAAGCCAGCCTGCCATATATTCATCAGCCGTCTCTTCTAGCCTGCGGGTCTCATTAAGCCCGATGGACTTTTCAAGCCTGCGGGTCTCATTAAGCTGGCTGGACTTTTCAAATCTGCGAGACTTTTCAATCCAGCTGGACTTTTCAAGTCTGCGGGTCTCTTTAAGCCGGCTGGACTTTTCAAGCCTGTGGGTCGCTTTAAGTCTGCAAGCCTCTTCTCACTAAAAATTTTCTTTTTTTCTGCGATGGGCTTATAATTAGGGAGTCTTAAAAAACAGTTGATAAGGTAAGCGCCAAAAGATTCTGAATTCCGAATCTAAGGTAAAAATAAAAGCCGGATAATGGAATTGCTTTCGTAACTTTGACTATGGTCTTAAAAGAAGTCAAATCTCAAAGACAGGCTTTTGTAACCACCTTACCTTAAAGTTGTTTTTCCCTAAAACTATTTCACAAGGAGATTTTACTTATGAAAAAGACAGTATTTTTATTTCTTACAGCGCTTCTTGCCTTCTCGGCTCTGACATTTGGACAGGAAGCCGGCAATGACGGAGAGAGTTTAACTGCCCCATCAACACAGGAACAGGTAAAAAAGATTGAAAATGAACTTTCAACAAATTTGAATGAACCTTTGGGACTTGATGTATTTGCAGGTTACGGCTATCTTACCTCAAATACTCTGGTTATCGGTTTTACTTCAATTTTTGGAGAAATTGTTTCCGGAACAGTAAAAGCAATTGCAGAAAGCGGAAAAGAAGAGGGAGAAAAAGAAACTAGCAAGAATGATGATTCTTCCTTCAGCGACATTGGTGTTTTCTCCATCGGAGCAAACTATCACTTTAACGACACTATCTATGCAGGGCTTTCCACCACCTTCCAGCCTTTCACCCTCTTTGACAAGAGCCCTCTCAGTGTAATTTCCTTCCTTGCCAATTTTGGCGTTGAATACGGCTGGAAAAAAGCAAAATTCTACAACGAACTGGGAGCCGGCGTAGTTCTTTACGCTACCCCAGAGGAAACATCTCCTATGTTTGCAATGAACCTTACCCTCATCGGCTTTAAGTTTAACCCGGTAAGCAACCTCTGGCTTTTCACAGATATAAACTTAGGTCAGAAAGGTCTTATAAACCTTGGAGCAAGCTGGAAGTTCTAAGCAGTGATTGTAACTCCAGCCTCAGCCTGGGACTGCCCAAAAAGAAAAGTTTGCGGTGGTTGAGGTTCTCGTCCGAAGGCGCGAAGCAACCACCAGGTATAGTGTAAATGGTCATTACTTCGCTTCGCTCCGTGCGCAAGCGGGCGACAGGCTCAATGACCGCAGTCACAAAACTTATTAGACAGCCTCAGTAGCTTGTAACCCTTGGAGCCAGCTGGAAGTTCTAAGGCCAGCCTTTAAAATCAGATATCAAACTGCAAAAAAAATGCCCCGACTCATCCATTTCAGGATTGCCGGGGCGATTTTTTTTGCAGCGGGGCAAGTGGGCTTTGTTATGCTGAACTTTTTCCAGCCAGTTTTTTTTCCCAGCCGAAATTCCTTCATGTCAGACTTTTCTCCAGCCGGACTTTTTTCCAGCCGGAGTTACTTCATGTCGGACTATTTACAAGCCGGCATATTTACATACAAGTTTTTTAATCAATATCAACAGTAACTTTTGCTCATCATCTTTATTATTTCTCTAAAATCCGCTATTCTATTGACCATGAACGAATTACAACTTAAATACGGATGCAACCCTAACCAGAAACCGGCCAGGGTTTTTATGGAAGACGGAAAGGATTTGCCAATCACTGTTTTGAACGGCAAACCTGGATTTATCAATCTTTTGGACGCTTTTAACGGCTATCAGCTTGTAAAAGAACTTACAGAAGCTACAGGGCTTCCAGCAGCTACAAGTTTTAAGCATGTAAGCCCTGCAGGTGCCGCAGTTGGAAAACCTTTAAGCGACACCCTCAAGCAGATTTATTTTACAGACGGCGTAGAACTTACTCCAATGGCATGCGCTTATGCCCGCGCCCGTGGAGCAGACAGAATGAGTTCTTTCGGTGACTTTATTGCTTTAAGCGGCGAATGTGACGAAGCAACTGCCCTTCTCATCAAAAAAGAAGTTTCAGACGGAATCGTAGCCCCTGCTTACAGTCCAAAAGCACTTGAAATCCTTAAAGCAAAGAAAAACGGAAACTACTGCGTTATCCAGATTGATCCTAACTATGTTCCAGCAGAACTTGAAAAAAAGCAGGTTTTCGGCGTTACATTTGAACAGGGACACAACTTCCTTAAAATTGACGAAAGCTGCCTTTCAAACATTGTTACAAAAAACAAAAACATGAGCGCAGATGACAAGATGAACCTTGTAATCAGCCTTATAGTACTTAAATACACCCAGTCAAACTCTGTTTGTTACGTAAAAGACGGACAGGCAATCGGAATCGGCGCCGGACAGCAGTCCAGAGTTCACTGTACCCGCCTTGCAGGTCAGAAGGCCGATAACTGGTGGCTACGCCAGAGCCCTCAGGTTCTTGGACTTCAGTTTGTAGATGGAATAAAAAGAGCTGACCGTGACAACACAATCGATGTTTATATCGGTGATGAATACGAAGATGTTCTTGCAGAAGGAAAATGGCAGAAACTTTTCAAGGTAAAACCAGCTGTTTTCACCAGAGAAGAAAAACGTGCCTGGCTTGATAAGAACACTGATGTTGCAATCGGTTCTGACGCCTTCTTTCCATTTGGAGACAACATCGAGCGCGCTCGCAAATCCGGCGTAACAGTAGTTGCCCAGCCAGGTGGAAGCGTTCGTGACGATCAGGTAATCGAAACCGCCGACCACTACAATATGGCCATGGCCTTTACAGGAATCCGTCTCTTCCATCATTAATATTTTTCTGCGGGCGTCCCAGCTAAAGCTGGCGGCTGTTCCGCTGTTCGGTAACCCTCACCGTCCTCGCCGGAAAAATATTCCGGCTGCGGTCGGCTCACCCGCCTTTTTCAAAAAAGACGGGTGAGCAGCTCCATAGCCTGACGCGTTTTTTTCCTAAAAATTATTGGTAGTTCTCTATATCGCCCCTGTCCACCACAATCTGGTAGCCGATTTTTTCTACCCTTCTTTTAAGGCATTCAAGACACTGGGCACTTTCTTCTCCCAGACAGATTTTTCCGTCATACAAAGAATACTTTTTTCTAACCCCCAGTGGAGAAAGATTTGGCATCACAACATTAGCTCCGCTTAAAATTCCCTTTTCCCTGCCGTCAGCCTTCACTGTTCCTAAAGCCGTTGTGGCTGGAAGAAGAATATTTGGTTTTATCAGACGTATAATGGAAAGCAGATAACAGGTAAGATCAGCAGAGCCGGCTTTAAAAGGATTTTCCTTTGCCCGGGAACTTTCATCAAAACTTTTCCCTGCAAAAATAGTATCTTTATGGGGAATAAAAGGCCCTATTCCGCACATTTCAGGTCTAAATTCTCCTATAAATTTAAGGTCCATGGCAAGATTTTCAACAGTCTGATAAGGGGAGCCCACCATA
>JAILKG010000273.1 GCA_024693915.1 Treponema sp. | reverse complement strand
AATCACGCAGACGATTTTCTGATTTTTTGTAAGAGATGCCTGGCACTTGCCCTTTTTGTAGGTGCCGGCAACCCAGCAGCTGTTCAGCCCCTGCATCTGACAGAAAAGAAGCATTTTCTGACCATAGTAACCGCAAAGCTCTTCCAGATTTTTAAGGCTTTTATCGCCCACAAGGGCAATGTAATTTTTTACATTTGTAAACCAGCCGTAATGATTCATAAGGGTATCAAAACATTTTGGATCATCAAGAATAAGCTGGATATTAAGGCCGCTTTTCTGATTACAGTCATCGATTACGGCTTTGATGGCCGAAGCCTTTTCTTTTTCGATGGGAATATCCTTATATTTCCGCACTGAATGGCGGGCATTTAGGGCTTCTACTTCTGTCATTTCTACAGCCTCCTGTAAATGGGGTTAGTAATAATTTTAGTTGTTAGTTTTTGGGGCTGTACGAACCAATCGGAAACCTTGGAAACTACGATGAAACATTTCACGGCCCCCTCGAGATGCTGAAGAACAGTAGTTTGCACTTGAGTACCAATCCCCCCCTCGTATAACTCGGGATTGTAAATCGTTTTGTGAGGCAGGGCCAGAAGGATCTGTTACTGTTTCAGAACATGAAATATCTTTATTCAGGTCAAAACACCACTCGCCCACATTACCACTCATATCGTACAAGCCCAGGGCATTTGGCAGTTTTTTCTTTATTTCCTGGCATCCATAACCTTTATCTCCATAATTGCATTCCTTTCCTGTAATTCCGCCATTACCTATATTAAATCTATACCAACCGACAGAATCCAAATCGCTGTTTTCTTTTGCAGTCTTATCACTTGTAGAAGCTCCGGCAAAATAGTATGCAAAAGCCTCTGTACCGTAAGTTTTCTTTCCACCTCTAGCGGCATATTCCCACTCAGCCTCAGTTGGAAGGCGGTAGCCATCGGCTGTAAAATCACAGGTAACATTACACCAGAAAGATGGATTGTAGCCATTATTGGTAATTGAATAGATATTATTATTGTCGTAGCAGCAGGCATATTTACCATTTTTCTCTAATATTCCTGGCCACTCTTTGGGATCTTTACTTCCAGAAATCGTATAACAGGGGGTAAGATCTTCTTCCATACTCTTAAGATTACAGTAAACAAGCGCATCATACCAGCTTACAAAATATACAGGGTAGTTACTTCCTTTTCCGTAAGCACTAGATGGAGTGTCTGTTGTGCCGTAAGTACTAGATGGAGTGTCTTTTGTGTAACAGCAGAAACTTTCATACTCTCCCTGAGTAACTTCATGATCACACATATAAAAGTCGCTTATTGTTACAATACGGCCAGACGGGAAGGCTCCTGTATAATACTGATTAAAATCTGTATCGTAATAATGATAATCATCGCTTCCCACAACCGTTTCACCCTCAACAAAAACAAAGCCATCAAGCGGATGTTCCTTCCAGTTTGGATAGAGCACAAGGTCAAGGTCGCCATTAACCTGATAGCCGGCCCTTACTTTATTAGACTCCTCAAAGAGCATAGATGTGTACCAGCCTTCAATCTTATAGCCACCGCTTTTTAAGAGAGGAAGATCATCTTGAGTAAGACAATATCCTTCTTCCACAAATAAAGAGGAAGGCGCAGGACGGCCCTGGGTGGAATTGTATTGAACAATAAGTATTTTTTTCCAGACAGCAGTTAAAACCGTATTTCCCGGAATTTCATACTCACCTGATTTTACAGAATAAGTGGTACCGGCTTCACCGTTTAGGCCTGTAGCCCAGCCCTTAAAGACATAACTTGAATCAGTAAGAAGAGGCAGTTCAGCTTCAGTAAATGTGTCGCCCTGGCCCTTTACAATGCCAGAAGAAAAAGCGGCAGGCAGGCTTCCGTGATCAGTGACATAAGTTACAGTACACTCTTTTCGCCAGCAGGCGTAAAGGGTAATTTTACCGGTTCGGCCTTTT
Organism: Treponema sp.; assembly: GCA_024693915.1. Lineage (GTDB taxonomy): Bacteria > Spirochaetota > Spirochaetia > Treponematales > Treponemataceae > Treponema_D. Next base: position 2,379 of record JAILKG010000273.1, on the reverse strand, counting down.
TCAATAGATGTAGTTTTACTTCCGCTGAAATCCCCATTTTCAAACCAGCCTGCAAAAGCGTAACCAGTCCGACTTGGGTTTTGCAGAGTAAAAGAGCTTTCAATTGTGTAGCTATCCGGATTTACAGAAGAATTAAAGGCCTGATCAGAACTGCCTTCTGCACCTCCATTTAGAACATATTCAATATCGTAACTTAAAGGAGTCCATTTTGCATACAAAATAAGGTTTCCAGTTTTTTCGGCAACAGTTTTCGGAATAATTTTTTCTACAGCATTTCCTGAAAAATCAGAAGATTCATACCAGCCTGAAAAGGAGTAACCGGTGCGGCTGGCATCTTCCAAAGTGATTTCCGGGTCTTCTATTGTATAGCTTACTGGATTCTGTGAAGAATTAGAGTCATGGTCCACAGCCCCGGAACTTCCACCATTCAAATTATATTGAATTTTATATTCTGTAAAGCTCCATTTCGCTGTCAGCTTTACATTTTCATATACAGGATAGTCACCGCCGCTAACCTTGCTGCTTCCTGCATACCAGCCTAAAAAGGTCATTCCCTGATTTTCAAGAAGAGGCAGCTTTTCTTCAGGAATTGAATCCCCCTTAGCAAGATAAAAGGCAGAAGGAAGTTCTCCGTAGGCGCTATCAAAAGAAACCTTTGCAAAATCTGTTTTTCCGGGAGCAAAGAATAAATCACTGTCGGCAGTCAGGGTGTAGTAGTCAATTCCTCTTTCTTGGCCAGCTTCAATGTAGGCTACAAAAGCACCGTCAGCAGGATAAGATTTTTCTTCGGTATTATTTATCCTTCCATCAGAATGAGTTCCAAATTTAAAATAAGACGAGGAAGTTTCACGATCTACATTAAGAGAAAATTCTTTTTCTTCGCATGACCCCGGAGCAACAGAATAGTACATTTCAGTGCTTTCGCTTAAATTCTGACTTACAGAGGCTCCGCTAAAGACCATTTTATATTTCTGCTCTTTCCCAAAACTTGGAACAAGAAGAACTGCAGACTGGTTATCCTTTACAGAAAAGTACTGATTATTTCCGTCAGGATAGATTATAAAGCCGTTCAAAGAAGCATTCTCATTATATTCAGTACTTTTTGCCGCAACAGTTACAGGAACAAGGCCTTTATAGAATCTGAGAGGAACAAAGTCACTCCACTCCTGAAGAGTTTTGGCATTCTGTATATTAATTTCAATACCTGTATCCACAAAGGCTTCAGACATCTGACCAAAAGAAAGTTTAAGATTAATGGTTTTACATGCTCCATTAACAAGTGATGAAATGGTAAAATTTTCCAGATTGACATCTTTGACTGTATCTGCAAAAACTGCTGAAGAAATATTTAGTCTTGAATCGCTGGATTTTATCGTGCAGAAAGAAGTGCCCGCTATAACATCGCTAATATTCTTTATGGTAAGCACCATTGAATAAGTTCTTGCATTGTTGCCGTAAAGGTAACCCTCATCTTTATTTGTTACATTTCCAGTAATTTTAAGGTTGTACTGGTCTTTGTCCACAAGAGCAACAGTTCCCATGTTGTCGCCGTTATTGGAAACCACAAGATCCGGAACAATAATAAGTTCCCCCTCATTTCCGGTAATCTGAACTGTCTGAACATCGTTAATTGTAGGTGCTTTTAGGGTGATAAGGCCCGCTGCATCACTCTGAGCTTCGCTTTCAAAGGTTGCAAATTTTTTTGAACGGCCGCTTGCCTTTATTCCTGCTTTTGAAATTACAGAAATAGCCCGGCTTGATTCTCCCTCTTTAGAGTCATAGCCTGACAAACTGGAAACAAAATCCCCGGAAGCACCTTGAGAAGAAGATTCTGTAAAGCCTACAAGTCTTAATGAATATGTAAGATTTGCTCCCCCCTTTCTGAAATAGCGGATAGCGCCGTTTTTAATTACACTATCGCTTTCTTTTACAAAAGTTCCAAGAGTATCTGCAGTAAAACTCAAATGATTTAAGGAAGAGTCAGACGAAGAGATTGCATAAGAAGAGTCTTCTGTATTAACCTGAGTTTCAAGAATTTCGTAGTCTTTTCCTGTATCCATTCGAACCCAGGTGCCCCAGAAAAAGCTGTCACTTTTTACAAGAGGTCTCTCTTTTACCCTAATGGTAAAAGATGTAGTAAACGAATCTGAGTCAGCTCTGGAAGAAGGAAGGCTTTCTAAAGCAGAATCTAAATCAAGGAAAGTGTCCCAACAGGTAGAGTTACCACCTCCCTTGCCGGCTCCAGCTCCATAGGTTACAGTTACAGTTTTTGTGCCGCTTCCTCTAATGGTGCTTCCATTAGAAGGACTTGTATACCAGCCGGAAAGAACTTTTTTTGAGCCGTCTGCATAAAGTCCTTCAATTTCAAGGCCAGTTGTG
>JAILKG010000263.1 GCA_024693915.1 Treponema sp. | reverse complement strand
CCATATCATCTGGCAGGAACTGTTATGGAAAAATCTGTCAGTCTTTCCGGAGACTGGGGACTTTCCTTTAATATCAATAATTCTCATTCCGACCGCTTTGACGGTGCTTTTACGATGGAAAGTTTTCCTGTAAAAATTTCTGACTCCATTTTTACTTTCTCCCTTGACAGTGCCTTTTCTTACTCAAAAAGGGACGGCTTCCATTTGAATATTGCAAAATTTGAAACAGAAGATGCCGGAAGCCGCTTCAATTTTCATCCTCATCTTTTCTTTTCAGGAAGCGTTTCAAAGTACGGGGCATTTTTGCAGAACATCAGTTATTCCGATAAATTTTCAGCCCTGGGTGGAGATCTGAACCTGATCTGGAATATTAACGATTCGATTTTTTCTTCTGCAGCCCTGGATTTTAATTTGAAGAACCATCTTTCTTCAGAGAGTTTTAAACTGACTGCAGAACTTTCAAATTTAAGCGGTCAGGTAGTAAATGGAAAGAATTATAAGGATGCCCTTTACTTGAACAGCCAGCTGGTTTTGACTAACCTTGCCTTAAGCCGCTTTCTCACGGAAATAAGCGATAACAATCAGTTTACGGGAACTTTTATTGCCTCAGGAACCCTGGATAATCCTTATATAGCGGCAAAAGTGGATTCTGTAAAACTTATGGCGGCAGGTCAGCTTCTTTCTGTAAGCGGTTCCGGATATGTGGAAGAAAAGGAACTTACACTGGAAAATATCAATGTTGCTTATTCTGGTTTTGATTTATCCGGAATAAAGGCAAAATTTGATCTTGAAAAATTTACCGGGGATGCCAATGCTTCTTTTGACGCTCTTATGGGTGATAAAAATCTTCATGTGCCTATTTCTCTTACCATGACTGATTCAAGAATTCCTGAAGGCTCTCTTTTTCCGGAAGATTTTACTATTAATCTTTCTCTTGAAGGTATCAGCGGCAGCCTGCTTGAAAAGCCTCTCCCACTTTCAATGACCATGATTTATTCAAAAGGTGCGGCTGCCATTTACAGTTCTGAACTTTTTGCTTTTTCCGGCTACATTTCAGAAAATGGAGAGATGGATTTTTCCGTTCCCCAGGACAGAGCTCTTTCCTTTAATATAAAGGGAAATGCCTACAGCGATAATCTGGATGTGAAAATTCAGAATATTAACGCAGATTTAAGCCGCCTGCTTTCCTATTTTAATCTTGGCGATTTTGCTGTAAACAGGGCTTCTCTCAAGGGAAATCTGAATATAGGGGGAATAAAAAGCGACCCGGATTTTGAAGGAAGTATGCTCCTTTCTGGAGTGGAGTGGGAAATGTCATCCCTTGTTCCATACAGACTTACAGCCGGCCGCATACCGATTACTTTTGAACACAACCATATTCAAATTCCAGAGTTTAAAGGACTGATAAAAAGATCTAATGCTTTTTTTGCTTCTGCAGATGTATATTTTGACCGCTGGAATTTCGACCGCCTGGATGCTACCTTAAGAACTCCAAAGGATGCTTTTATTCCTGTAAGTGTTAATGTACCCCAGGCCCAGCTTAAGGGAGACCTTTCTTCCTCCGTCCAGATTTCCTTTCAGGATAATATCGTAGACCTTCAGGGATATCTGAATTTTAAGAATACCAATGCCAAAGTTACAAGCCGTGACCTCTTTACCGTTCAGGCCTTTGGCTCAAAACAGACTGCTCCAAAAAAAGAAATGTATGTTCACACGGATCTGGATATCTTTTTTGGTCAGCATGTAAATTTCACTTTTGACCCGGTTCTTCGTGCAGTTTTTGTACCGGAAACAAAATTTAACCTTAAGTGTGATACAGAAGATAATTCTTTTAACCTGGATGGAGATATTCTTTTGAAGTCCGGAGATATAGCCTATCTTTCCAGAAACTTCTATTTGAAAAACGGAATTCTTCGCTTCAATAAAAATGAAACCTCTTTTAATCCATATATAACCGTTACGGCGGAAACAAGGGAAAGGGATTCCGATGGAAACGATGTAAGAATTATTCTTTCTGTTTTGAATCAGGAACTTTTGAACTTTGAACCTCAGTTTTCTTCTATTCCTGTAAAAAGTGAAAATGAAATCAGAACTATGCTGGGACAGATTGCCATTGGTGACTCTGAGAATGTTTCCAGCCTTCTTCTTGCTACAGGAGACTATGCAATTCAGTCCACTATTGGACGTTCCCTTGAAAATACATTGCGGGAATATTTGAATTTTGATATATTTTCAGTTAGAACAAAAGTTCTCCAGAATGCCTTAAAGCAGAATTTTTCAACAGGTTCCGATGAAAATAAAAGAGCAATTGGTAACTATTTGGATAATTCAACTGTTTATATAGGTAAGTACTTCGGAAGTTCGTTATATGCAGATGCCCTTATGCATCTTTCTTATGGAGAGGGAATTGAGGGAAAATTTGAGGGCATGTCCAATGGTCTGGAATTTCAGCCGGAAATTGGTTTTGAAATGGATATCAGTCAGATGTTCGCTCCTGTGTGGAACATTTTTCTGCCCAAGATTGGCTTGAATCCGTCTATGGCTGTGGCAAATATCCGCTGGTCTATGGATTTTAATTATCAGCCGGCTACTGCAGTTCCTCTGGACTTTAATAATGCAATAACGCTTTCCTGGAAGCTTTCATTTTAAAATAAGGGTAAAATTATGTTATCTAAAAAAATTAAGGTTCTCTTTTTTGTATTAATTGCAGCTTTGTTTTCTTTTACAACTTTTGCTGAAGAAGAGGATTCCGACTGGTTCTGGGAAAAAGAAATTTCTCAGATTACTTTTGAGGGACTTAAAAGCATTAAAAAGTCCGAGCTTTCAGGGGTTACTTCAAGCTATATCGGAAAAACTTTTAACGATACTACCTACAATGAACTTCTGGACAGACTTTATAATCTTGCATATTTTGAAGAAATTGAACCATACGCAAAGCATGATTCAAAAAATCCTGATAAAATTCTCCTTGTTTTCAATGTAAAAGAACATCCCTGCGTTTCATCTGTAGAATTCAAGGGAAATAAAAAAATCCGTAACAATGAGTTAAAAGAAACCGTTTCAATTAAAAACGGCGATGTTTACATAGAACAGACTGTGCTCATGGATGAAAGGGCACTTCGTGACCTCTACATTAAAAAAGGTTATTCCAGTGCAAGAATCAGCCATACTACAAAGGAAGAAAAAGAAGGCATAAAAGTAATTTTTAATGTACAGGAAGGAGAGGGAACTGTAATTACAAAAATCCGCTTTAGCGGTAATACAGTTTTTTCTGAGAGAAGCTTAAAATCAAAACTTTCCTTAAAAGAGGAAGGCTTTCTTAAGGACGGTGCTTTCCAGAAATCTTCCCTGGAGGCAGACAAGCAGGCTGTTGTAAATTACTACATGAACAGGGGTTATGTAGATGCCCATGTTCTGGATGTAATTCAGGAATCTGTCCGAAACGATGAAAAGGACAGGGAAGAACTGACTTTAACATTTGTGGTTCAGGAAGGTGCCCAGTATACCTTCAGCGGTCTTACTTTAAGTGGAAACGAAATTTTCTCTACAGAAAAACTCATGAGCTATATAAAACTCAAAGAGGGAGATATTTATAATCAGGCAAAGTTCCAGGAAGGTCTTTCCGGAATTACCAATATTTATTACGAAAACGGTTACATGTCCAACGAATTTTTGCCATCCATGAACAAAGATTCGGAGCTTCATACTCTTGGTTACAGCCTGCGGATTGTGGAAAGAAGCAGGGCTCACATTGAAAATATTATTGTAAAGGGAAATACAAAAACTAAGGATGAGGTAATTTTAAGGGAAATTCCATTAAAACCGGGAGATGTTTTTTCAAGGGCAAAACTCTATAACGGCTTAAGAAATCTTTACAATCTTCAGTATTTTTCAAGCATTTTGCCGGAGCCTGTTGCAGGTTCAGAAGAAAATCTGGTGGATTTAATAATTTCTGTTGAAGAAACTTCAACTACTTCCCTTCAGCTGGGTATGACTTTTTCCGGCGTAACAGATGCTGATGATCTTCCTATTTCTCTTTTCTTTAAATGGCAGAATTCAAATCTGAGGGGAGAGGGAAAGACCATTTCCGCTGGAGTTACTGCCGCTACAGGAGAACAGTCTGTAGACTTCTCCTATGGCCAGAACTGGATTTTTGACCAGCCTATTCAATTCTCAGAGAGCATTTCTTTCTTCCATTCTGATTCAAGCGCTCTTGCCTTGGACTGGGGACATGACGGTGTTCTTTCTTATCCTGACTACATGGGCTATACCTCCTGGGGAACAAGTATTTCTTCTACAGCCGGCCGCCGATGGAATCCTCTCTTTGCAATCGTAACCCTTTCCGGTGGACTTTCCACAACCTTGACAGACAATATCTATGATGAAGCTCTTTTTGTTCCAATTGATTCTGGTGTAAGCAAGTATGCAAACCGCATGGGAATTAAAAACTCAATCTTCTCTGCTATTTCTCTGGATGACCGCGATGTAAACTTTGACCCTTCAAAGGGCTGGTTTATGAGTCAGCGTCTTGGCTGGTACGGACTTATTCCGGGGCTGGAAAAAGAATTCTATCTTAGAACCGATACAAAACTGGAAGGATATTTAAAACTCTTTGACATTCCTATTGCCAACGACTTCTGGCGCTTTAAGGGAGTTCTTGCTTTCTATACTGGTCTTACCTGCCAGTTCCCTCTGCCTGACTCATCTATTCCTCGTTCAAGCCTTACCTATATTGACGGTATGTTCAATGCCCGGGGATGGACAGATGTTTCTTCAGAAGCCAGAGGTAAAGCAATGCTTTCAAACAGGGTTGAATTCCGCATCCCTATTTTCCAGGGTGTTCTTGGCGTAGCAGGTTTCTTTGATTTTGCCGCTGTTAAAGATACTCCTCAGGAAATTTTCAACAATCTTTCCATGGACGATTTTTATTTCAGCTTTGGCCCTGCCATCCGCTTCCTTGTTCCTCAGTTCCCTCTGCACCTGCTCTTTGCAAACAAGTTCAGAATGCAGGACGGAAATGTTGTATGGGATGATACCTGGGACTTTGTCCTTTCTTTCAACCTTACAAACAGATAAAAAATGTGTATAATGAATTAATTTTTTTGGATTTTCCGGAGGATATTATGAAAAATATAAAGAAAATATCAGTGCTTTTTGCTCTTTTTTTGATTTCTTCTGCTTCTTTTGCCCAGCAGATTACAAAATTCGGCGTAGTTGATACGGCAAAAGTTTACAATGCATATTTTAGAAATTCAGCTCCTGTAAGAAACTACGAAAAAAAACGCAGTGAATTTCAGGCTGAAATCAACAAGCAGACTGAAGAACTCCAGAGACTTCAGTCCAGAAAAGTAGAATATGAAAAGGCTGGAAATGAAATCCAGGCTCAAAAGATTCAGGCTGAAATCACCAAAAAAACAGACTTTTTAACAGAATACACAAACGCAAAGAATGTTGAACTGAATTCAATGCAAAAATCTCTTGAAACTTCAGATGCATTCTATCAGAAACTCTACAATACTCTTGCTCGCATTGCTGAAGGCGGCGGATACAGTATGATTTTGAGCCTGCAGCAGGAAAACGCAATTCTATGGTATTCTTCTTCTGTAGATATTACAGAACAGGTAATTTCTGAATTAGGTTTATAAGGATTAAAGGCAAAATGGACAAGGCTCAGGAATTAACCCCTGTAATGCAGCAGTATGTGAGCATCAAGAAGGAACACAAAAATGAAGTTGTATTTTTTAGGCTGGGGGATTTTTATGAGATGTTCATGGAAGACGCAGTTGAAGTCTCCCGTCTTTTAAATCTTACATTAACCCACAGGGGAAACCAGCCAATGTGCGGTATTCCCTTTCACGCTTCCAAAGTTTATATTGCCCGTCTTTTACGTCTTGGAAAAAAAATCGTAATCTGCGAGCAGATAGGTGATCCAAAGGCTAAAGGTCTTACTGAACGCAAGGTAGTGGAAATTATTACTCCGGGAACTGCCTGCGAAGACGAGTATCTTGACGGAAATGTAAACAACTATCTGGCTTCTCTTTGCGTAGTTAAGCAGAAGGCTGCCTTCAGTTATATAGATGTAACTACATCTTCTTTTTACGCTACAAGCTGGCCAGCCGCAAAAATGGAAGAAAACTTTTCCAAGGAACTGGGAAGGGCCTGCCCAAGGGAAATACTTCTTCCTCAGAGCCTGAAAAATAATTCAACAATAATTGCAGCCCTGGAGGAATACCCGGAACTTTCAATTTCCTGGTATCCTGACTGGGATTTTAATATTGAATCAGGTTATAAAAAACTCTGCACCCAGTTTAAGACTATCAATCTTCAGTCTTTTTCTTTGAATCAGGATGATGCAGAACTTGCACCAGCGGGTTTTCTTTTAGACTATCTTGAAAAAACTACAAATTCAGTTGTACCTCATGTAAGCTCTATAAAAGTTTATCACGATTACAATTATCTTATTATCGATGATTCTTCAAGGCGAAATCTTGAAATTGTAAGTAACCTCAGGGATTTTTCAAGCCAGTTTACTCTCCTTGAATGCGTAAACTACGCCTGTACGGCAATGGGCAGCCGTATGGTAAGAAAAAATCTTCTTTTCCCTCTCACAAATAAGGCTGAAATCGATGCCCGCCTTGATAATGTAAATCTTTTTACAGAAAACAGGTATCTTTTAAATTCTGTAAGGGAAAAGCTTTCCAAAATTCTTGATATTGAGCGCCTTACCGGACGAATTGCCATGGACAGGGCTCATCCAAAGGATATTCAGGCTTTAAGAGCCAGCCTTGAAAACTGGCTTTCTGTAAGGGACGAAATTGATGAATATAATCTTGCTGTAATGGATAATCAGGAAGCCGTTCAGATTATAGAACTTATTCAAAACTCAATTCTTGAAGATCCTGCTACAAGTCTTACAGAAGGCAGAATTATAAAGGAAGGCTGGTCAGAAGAGCTGGATAAATGGCGAAATATCCGGGATAATTTTTCTCAGATTTTAAGCGAATATGAGGAAGAAATCAGAGAATCCACGGGAATTCAGAATCTTAAGATAAAATATAACAATGCTTCCGGCTACTTTATTGAAGTTTCAAAGGGAAAACTTTCTTTTGTTCCTTCTGATTTTATTCAGCGAAGAACCCTTGTAAACGGTGACCGCTATACTACAGCCCGTCTTCAGGAACTTGAAAAAGAATTGAATGAAGCCGGTACAAAAATATATGAGCTTGAAAGAGATCTCTTTATAGAAATCAGAAACAGGCTGAAACTTCAGGTCCCATATCTTATGGATACAGCAAATGAGATTGCTCTTTGCGATACATCTCAGTCTTTTGCCCAGGCGGCTCTTCTTCACAACTGGGTTCGCCCTGAAATTTCAGAGGATAAAAGCCTTGAAATAAAGGGAGGCCGTCATCCGGTTGTTGAAAACCACATTCCAAATGGAGAATTTGTTCCAAACGATCTTTCGATTTCTTCAGATGATGACAGCCAGGCATCTTTCTGTCTGATTACCGGTCCAAATATGGCGGGAAAGAGTACCTTTCTTAGACAGAATGCCCTCATCGTTCTACTTGCTCAGGTGGGAAGTTATGTTCCTGCCTCATCATGCAGGGTTGGAATAACTGACAGAATTTTCTGCAGGGTTGGAGCCAGCGATAATCTTGCCCGGGGTGAATCCACCTTCCTTGTAGAAATGAGCGAAACCGCAAATATTTTAAGGTCCAGTACAGACCGCTCCCTTGTTATTATGGATGAAGTAGGACGGGGAACTTCTACAGAAGACGGACTTTCCATTGCCTGGGCGGTTAGCGAACACCTTTTGAATAAGATTAAATGCAGAACTCTTTTTGCTACCCATTATCACGAACTTACCAGACTTGAAAATTCAAATCTGCGCTTTTTGTATATGGATGTACTTGAAGAAAACGGCAGTGTTGTTTTTCTTAGAAAGGTAAGGGAAGGCTCTTCTGAAAATTCCTATGGTATTCATGTAGCCTGTCTTGCCGGTCTTCCAGAGGAAGTTACAAACCGGGCCCGTCAGATTCTTGAACATATCCAGAGTGTGGCAGAAAACAGACCTGTACTTTCGGATATTCCGGAATATAAGGAAGAAAAGCCTGTGTTTAATACTCCGGGACTTTTCAGCGATGAAGAGATTATTCTTGATGAAATTCTTTCTGCGGATATAGATAATATGACTCCAATGGAGGCCTTAAAAACCATAGGAAGATGGAAAAAGGAGTTGAGCGGCCAGTAATTTTTTTCAAAAAAAAATGGTATTTTTCTTCATGTAAAATACTATAAATATATGTGAGAAAAATTATATTTTGCATTCGTTTTGGTCTGCTTACATTTTTAAGATTTCTTTTTTCATTCTGCTCATCTTCGACTCTTTGCCAGATTTGTTCAAAAAAGAGTATTCTTATTCCTCTTTGCGGAGAGTGCCAGAAAAAATATTTTTCTGTTCCATGTCTTTCTGAAAATTCAAAAGGGTTTGATAGCCGGAGTAAAAAAGAATTTTCAGAGAATTTTTGTGAAAAATGCGGAAAAAGACTTTTTTCAGAAATAGGAAGGTGCCTCGAATGCCGGGAGACTTGTCTTTTGCAGAATGTGGACAGAATTTTTCCAATTTTTTCTTACAGATTGTGGAATGAAAATCTTTTGTGCCGCTGGAAGCTGGAAGGAGAAAGGTCTCTGTCCCTTTTTTTTGCCTCAAAGGTGAAAGAAAGACTTAAGGATTTACGAAAGGAAGTGGGAGACTATGCTCTTGTTCCAGTTCCTCCAAGGAAGGGTAAAATAAGAAAAGAAGGCTGGGATCAGATAGATGAACTTTCAAAAATCTTGAAATTTCTGTATGATGAAGCGGTTCTTGAGCTTTTGGAGAGGAATTCTTTTGTTCAGCAAAAAACTCTTTCCAGGGAGCAAAGACTCGAGACAATAGAGAATGCCTATTCTCTTAGGAAAAAGATTAATTTTCCACTTCCAGAGCGGGTTATAATCCTGGATGACGTAATGACAACCGGGGCTACCCTTGAAGGAATTGCAAAAATATTGAAAAAAAACGGAGTAAAGGAGGTTTATGGTTTAACGATTTTCACTGTAGATTAAAAATGACCTTTTATGCTTTTCTTTCCTGATTGTTTTTATGGCGGGTAAAAGTCAGTATAAAGCTGCTGCCATGGAGGCTATAGTAATTAAAAAACTAATTGCAAATTCAAGTTTTTGGGTGTATTCTTATTATATACAATTACAATTTATATGGGAGTATTTATGGCAGACGACGGACAGCTTCAATTGGTAACATTTAAACTGGGAGATGAATTGTACGGTGTAGATATTATGGATGTTAAGGAAATTGTTAAAATCCAGAATATACGTGCTATTCCCAATGCTCCTTATTATATGGTGGGAATTCTAAATTTACGTGGAGAAATAATTCCGATTATTGACCTTCACAGAAGATTTCATATCGGTTCAGATGACGGAAATGTTGAACTTGACGAACTTGAAAGTGGATTTATCATCCTTAATATATCCGGAATGCAGATCGGTATCATTATCGACCGTGTTTCCCGAGTAGTTCAGGTTCAGAGAGCAGAAATTCAGGAGCCGCCTCAGATGATGGGTGGAATTGGTTCTGAATACATCACAGGTGTTGTTCAGAATCAGGACGGCTATCTGATTATTCTTGATTCTCTCAAGCTGTTTGAGCCAAAAGAACTTCAGAAAATCATTAAAAACCAGTAAAACAGAACAATGATACAAACTTACAGTACAACGATTCGCAGAAAAGAGATGGATGCGGTTTTGACTTGTATGGTAGATGAAAGAATCGGACCAGGAGAGTTAAATGCCCGCTTAATCCAACAGGTTAAATTGTTTTTTGACTGTGATGGTGCAGTTGCCCTTAGAAGTCCGGAAACAGCATTAAAATATGCCATTATGGCTTCCGGCTTTGAGGAGGGGGGAACAGTAATGATTTCTGCTCTTGCTCCTTCCTGGCACTATACTGCTCTTGAAAATCTGGGTTACAAAATTCTTGTTCTGGATGTAGACGAATCAAGCGGGCTGGTAAATGCAGAAATCGTTCAGCGTGGTATAAATCACGGAGGACGACTTCTTTTGCTTCATGAGTCCATGGGAATTCTTCCTAAAATGGACGAAATCATGGCATTGGGTATTCCTGTAATTGAAGATGTTTCAAAAAGCGCAGGTGCCCTTGTTCCTCAGGAAAATGAAAATGGACAGGCAATAAAACCCTTGAAAGCCGGTTCTTTTGGTGTATATTCAATCCTGGCTCTTGAAGAAAGAGATGTAATTACAAGTGGTGGAGGAGCTGTTCTTATGGCACCTAACCGCCGTGAATGGATAGTATTAAAGAAATTTACAGATCTTCTTTCCAAAACAGAACTTCTTCCTGATATAAACTGTGCCCTTGCCTGGGTTCAGTTAAAGGAATTTCAGAAAAACGAAGAGTCAAGAAAACAGATATTCTCACTTTATCAGAGAGCCTGTATGTCTGGCCGCCACAAGATGTTTTCAAGAAGCAACAATCCAGGCTCCTTCCCTGTAGAAAATACAGAAAAAAAAGATGGGGAAGGGGAAACAAAGGCTCTTGATTATTCCAGCACTATGAGCGCCTTTCCACTGGTACTTTCTACATCATTTAAGGATGTAAAGCAGTACACTCAGAAAAAAGAAATAGAAATCAGTCAGGCCTACGAAGATTCTGTAATTGCCTTGAAGGAAGAAGACCTGTCCCAGACTTGTATTCGGGCAAAGTCTCTCTTCTTAAGGACAGCAGTATTCCCTTTGTACCCTCGTCTTACTCATTCTCAGGTGGCAAAAATCGTCAAGGTTTTGGGTACCCTTCCTTAATGGGGTAAAATAGAGTCCCATGAAAAAATGTTTGATTGTCATAAATACAAGTAAAAAAGAGTCTCAGTCAGAAGGAAAAGAAATTGCCCGCTATCTATTAACCAAAGGTGTAAGTTCTGCCTTTTATAATTTTGACGGCTTTTCCAGTGAAAATCCTTTTGAAGGCTTTGATTTTGCAGTTACCCTTGGGGGTGATGGAACAGTTCTTTTTGCCGCCAGAGGCTGTGTTCGTTACGGAATTCCTGTATTTTCAGTAAATTTTGGTGAATTTGGTTTTATAGCCAGCGTTCAAAAAAATGAATGGAAAAAGGAGCTGGATAAGTTCCTTATGGGAAAATCCATTATTGAAGAAAGAAGTATGCTTCAGGCAGCTCTTGTAAGATCTGCTTCTGACAAGACTTTTTCTTCAATAGGATTGAATGATGTTGTTATCTGCGCAAAAAGCTCGGCAAGCACCATTCTTCTGGATATAACATACAATGAAGTTCCCTTGGGACGCTTTAAGGCCGACGGGGTAATTGTTAGTACGGCTACCGGTTCTACTGCCTATTCTGCTTCTGCAGGAGGCCCGATAATTGATCCGGAACTTGATGCTCTTGTTTTAACACCAATTAATTCCTTTTCTCTTTCAAGCCGTCCTCTTGTTTTGAATCCCAAGGGAGAAATTGGAATAACAGTGGTTCCCTTCCGTCATAAAGAAGTGATAATAACTGTGGATGGCCAGGAGCCCTTCAATCTTGAGGAAAACGACGTTCTGAAAATCAGGCGCATTTCAGACCGTTTTAAGCTGGTGGGAGCAACTTCTGAAAGCTTTTATAATGCGCTCTGTTCAAAATTAAACTGGTCTGGAGGTCCTCATGCTTGAAGAACTTTCTATTAAAGATTTTGCAATAATTGAAAGTGAAAATATAGAATTTCAAAAGGGTTTTACTGTTCTTTCCGGAGAAACCGGTGCAGGTAAATCAATTCTTATTGGGGCTCTTTCATTTCTTTTGGGAGGAAAAGCTGAAATTTCCCAAATCAGGACCGGCTGTCAGGAGGCAAGCGTTTCCGGAACTTTTTATATTGATAACAAGGAAGCTGAAGCCTGGCTTTCAGAACACGGAATTGAGGCAGAAGATTCAAGAATTATTCTTCGCCGCTATCTGAGAGACAACGGAAAAAGTGGAGCCTACATTGGCTCTGCACCTGTAACAAGAGCAGATCTGGCAGACTTTTCTTCTTTCCTTGTGGATATTCATGGTCAGCACGCTCATCAGTCTTTGATGAAGGTAAGTGAGCACCGAAAATTTCTGGATTCCCGGGCTGGACTTCTTGATGAGGTTGCTTCATTCACTGAGCTTTATTCAAAACTTGTTGAAAAAAGAAAACTTCTGGATTCTCTAAATACTTCTTCATTTGAAAGAGAAAGAAAAATTGAAATGCTGAACTTTGCTGTAAATGAAATCAGCGAAGCCCGCCTTGAAAAAGATGAAGACGAAAAACTTGAAGAAGAAGAAGCCAGACTTTCCTCTTACGAAAAGCTCTACGGAACTGTAGAGTCCATAAAAACCTATATGGACGGTTCTGATGCAAGTATTCTTTCCCTTCTTAAAAAATTAAAGAAAGATGCAAGTTCCGCCAGCTCTTATGATAAGAGTCTTTCTTCTCTGGAATCAAGGCTTGAATCTGCTTTTTATGAACTTTCTGATATTAATGACGAATTTGTTTCGTATTCTGAAAAACTTGTTTATGATCCGGTTCATCTTTCAGAGATACAGGAAAGACTTTCCCTTATCTACAATCTTAAGAAAAAATATGCTTCTTCTGTTTCGGCTCCCTTAAACGAAGTTTTTGAATATTTTGACAAGGCAAAAGCAGAACTTGAAAAACTTGGAGCAGGTGCAGAAGGTAAGGAAGAACTTGAAAAACAGGTTAAAGAACTTGAAAAACAGGTTTATCTGAATGCAAAAAAGATTTCTGAAAGACGAAAAGCTGTTTCCCAGACTCTGTCAAGGGAGATTCAGGAAATTCTTTCAAAGCTGGGAATGGGTGGTGCCCGTTTTGAAGTCAGCCTGAAAGAAAAGAGCGGAAACGATATTGAGCAGAAATGCGGACCTTACGGAATGGACGATATTGAGTTTATGATCAGTGCAAATCCAGGGAATCCATTGCTGCCACTTTCAAAGATTGCAAGCGGGGGTGAGTTAAGCCGTGTAATGCTGGCTATAAAAACAATTTTTGCAAATAACGATCCTGTTGGAACTCTTGTTTTTGATGAAATCGATACGGGTATTGGCGGCGAAATTGCAGTGGAAGTTGGCCAGCATATGAAAAAACTTGCTCAAAAGAGGCAGATTTTTTGCATTACACATCTTGCCAGTATCGCAGTTTATGCCGATAATCAGATAAAGATATCAAAAGCAGTTCAGAATGGGCTGACAGTTTCATCTGTTCTTCCTGTTAGTGGTGAAGAAAGAGTGCGTGAAATTGCAAGAATGCTTTCTGGTGAGAGCATGAGTCAGGCGGCTCTTGAACACGCTAAAGCCATGCTGGAAAAGTATTCCCGCTAGCTTTTTTGAAAAAATATCTATAAATAAATCAGCTTTCCGCTTAGTTTATTGCACTGCGGATTAAGGGAGGAGAAATGTCTAAAATTTCAGAAGAAAGCCGAAAGGAATTGCAGGAAGCAATTCAGCCTTATCAGTTAAAAATTACCGCCCTTCTTTCTGAGGAGCAGGCAGCTGTTAAGACTTTTAGTCAAAAAGATCCGGAAACTCCTTATAAAAAAGTTGATTTATGCGAAAAGATGATTTACATTGCAACTCTTTATATGGCAGAAAACAGTCTGTCCTGGAAAATTCTGGGTGTAAAGAATAATGATGCCCTGAATGATGCAAGAAAAATTATTTATAAGGCAATTATTTATCTTGAAGATATTGTAACTAATACAATTGATATTCCTTATCTCGACCTTAAGAAAAACTATGACAGCATCATAAAAATTCCTGTTGATAAACGATACTATATCGTTAGAAAACTGGGGCTGGCAATCAATATGCTGGAAGACGCTTTTGGCGACAACAGTAAGTGGAAGTGGTCTTTTGTTGAATTAAAGGGTCGCTTTGTTGTAGTTGCCAAGAATTTTGTTGATATGCGTCAGGCAGAAAAATCATATATAAATCCTTCCAGCGATGATTACGAAACTACAGTTCTCTACATGCGTCTGCTTGCAAAGCAGCTGGAAGCCAGTGCAAGCGGCTACAGGGATAAGTACGAACTTTCAACCCGTCGAATAGACGATATGAGAAATGGAATCAAGTTCCTTCTGGCTCGTCACAAGCTGGCTCTGGCCTTGCGGGATTCCAAAACTGCTGAAGAAGTAAAGAAAAAGGCTATTGTATGGCGGGATAAAATGGAAGCCGACCAGAAATCCGGTTCTTCAAGGTAAGCTGTCGCTTTTGGGAAAAACATTATAGCCTAAAAAATGTTTTTTTAATTTTTTGCTTTTAGAGATTTTTCAGGGAGATTCCGGGTATATGCTAAATAAAGAACTTGCCCTAAAAATATTTGAAGGATTTTCAATTCAGCGCTGGACTGATCTTGTTCGCCCTTTTGACATTGTTGAAATGGATAAGGCCGCAGAAAAAATGATTCTTGCCTTTATGCTGGGAAAAGCAGAAGAAAAAAAGGGCAGGGAAGTTGACTGGACATGGATGATTTATGCCTCCCTTTTTGATCTTTTACGAAAAATATCCCTCTGCGATATAAAAGCTCCTGTTCAGGAAATGCTTAAAAAAGATTATCCTGTGGAATTTACCCACTTAAACGAGTGGGTTTTGTCTCAGTATAAGCCTCTTTTGCAGGATGAAGAGCTTTTCAAAATGTTTACGATTTATATCGGGCAGAAAAATGGCAGCATCAATATTCCTGAAAAATCCCGTTTAGCAGAAAGAATTCTTTCCTGTGCCCACAAATATTCATCCTTTAGGGAACTTTCTATGCTCAGCGTTGTAAATGAGCCTTTGAGAATTCAGCGTATAAGCAATGAATTAAAGCAGGATTTGCAGCAGTATCTGGACTTGACCGGACTTCAGCCTTTGATGATGGAACAAAAATCCTTTGAATTTTTGCTTAAGGTTGAACAGCTTCGCTTTCAGGTAAGATGGAATCAGACTCCCCGTGTTCCAAAAACTTCAGTAATGGGCCACTGTTTTTTTGTTGCAGTAATTACTCTTCTTCTGTGCCGGGAAAGCAGCCTTAAAATGAACGAGAAACGAATTGTTGATAATTTTTTCTGTGCTCTTTTTCACGATTTACCGGAAGCTGTAACTAGAGATATCATTTCCCCTGTAAAAAGTGCAACAATAGAATTGCCGAATGTTGTTAAACAGATTGAAGATAAAATTGTCTTTGGGGAGCTTGTTCCTCTTATGGAAGATTGTTTTTCTGACGAAATAATTTTCTACATAAGAAATGAATTTTCAAACCGCCTTCTTCTTCCTGATGGACAGGAACTTGAACTCAGCCTTGAAGAAATGGAAAAAAGAATGGATGAGCCGGGAGTAAAGATTGTTGACGGTCGTCTTGTTCGTGTTGCTGACCATCTTTCTGCCTTTATGGAAGCTGATTCTTCCATAAAGCACGGAATAACTTCTACTCACCTTGAATATGGCCGGGAAGGAATGCTGAAGGCTTATCAGAAAGGAAAGATGATAAACGGTGTGGATTCAGGAAGAATTTTCCATGAAATTGCAGGAAACTGATTTTTTAGAATAAATAATTGCTTTACTTCTGCCGATAATCTAGCTATGAAAATCGAAAGAAATTTGAAGAATTGTTTTTGCATTTTTGCCCTTACTTTATTCGCTCTGCCTTTATTTAGTGAAAGCCATTACACTGTAAAAGCCGGTGATACCCTTTATTCAATAAGCAGAAGATATGAAATCACTGTTGCAGAATTAAAGGCAGCTAACAATCTTGAAAGTGATTCTCTTAAGGCTGGCGTCCGTCTTGTCATTCCTCAGGCAAATATTCAGAATGCCGCAGCTCTTGCCTCTTCAATTCCTGCTTCATCAAATGATTCCAAAACTTCAAATGTAGAAAAGCAGATTTCGATTTATCAGGTTCAAAAGGGAGATACTCTCTACGCTATTGCAAGAAAATTTCAGACCAATATCTCAGAAATTCTTAGTATTAACAATATTGATGACAAGGCTGTTATAAAAGAAGGTCAAAAATTAAAGGTACCTTCAAAAGATGCTTCTCTCATTGCAAAGGACAATAAAAAGTCTGAAAATACTCAGAACTCAAATTCTGCAAAGAATCCAAGGCTTGAAGAAGGTAAGAAATCTGATCCAGATAAAAAAAATGACAGCGCTGCTTCTTTTGCAGGCGGAAATAATGGAAATAAGGGAAATACTGCTTCTTCTGCAAGCTCATCTTCTACAAAAGAATACGCACAGGTAAAAACCGCAAAAGAGTTTACTGACAATTCTGGAAAAGCTAATTTCTGGCCTCTTTCCAATCCGGCTGTTAAAAAGGTAAACGGAAAGGTGAGCGGAGTTCTTCTTACAGGAAAAAGCCTTGAACCGGTTTGTGCAGTTCGGGAAGGAACTGTAATGTATACCGGGGTTTACAGGGGTTTTGGAGAAGTTGTTTTTGTTCAGTCAAAGACAGGTCTTATTTATTCTTATACTGGACTTGGAAGCGTAAGCTGTAAGAAAGGTGAGTATGTAAAGGCCGGGGATGAAATTGGTCGCACTGGCAAAGGAAATGATACTTCCATTAAGTTTATGGTTTTCCAGAATGGAATGCCGGTTAATCCTGAAAAAGCTCCAAGAGGATAAAAAAATATAAAAATATTTAAAAAAACGCTTTTTGATGCTTGACAGAGAAAAGCCTTTCTGATAATATATTAAACATCGTCGGGCAGTTAGCTCAGCTGGTACGAGCGTCTGGTTTACACCCAGAATGTCGGGAGTTCGATCCTCTCACTGCCCATTAAAGCGCTTTGATTTTCAGAGCGCTTTTTTTATTTTAAACTAGATTTTTTTTATGCGAACTCCCGACATTCTTCCAGACCTCGTTCGCTGCCGCTCACTCGGAGCGGTTTTACGGATAATCCTAAAAAATTGCTTTCGCAATTTTTTTTAACGGATTCCCGATTTTACGCATGTCGGGAGTTCGATCCTCTCACTGCCCACTAAAGCATCTTGATAATTCAAGGTGCTTTTTTTTATTTTAAACTAGTTTTTTTTATGCAAACTCCCGACCTGAGGTCGGCGCCTTATCGCTCCCGCTCAAGGCGAGCCATTTCATCGATGAAGCTAAAAGGCCCCTTGTTTCGTTGCTGTTCAAAGGCCGCGGTACAGAAAAAAAAAGACCCTGACTGTAAAGTCAGAGCCTTTCTTTTATTCCTGCCAGAAATTAGATTTATTTATGGCAGATTTTTTCCTGGCATTCTTTGTAGATGGAACTTGTTTTTGCAACTACGTCTGCAGGAATTTCCTTGATGTTAGGGTCTCCTGCAAGGTTATGTTCTTTAAGCCAGTCGCGAACGAACTGTTTGTCATAGCTGGCAGGGCTTCCGCCTACTTCATATTTTGATTTGTCCCAGAAACGTGAACTGTCTGGAGTAAGAACTTCGTCTGCAAGAACCAGTTCTCCATTTTCATCAAGACCAAACTCAAATTTTGTATCTGCAATGATGATTCCGTTATTGTATGCGTGTTCATAGCATTTTTTGTAAACGGCAAGAGCTGCTTTTTCAATTTTTGTACCAAGTTCTTCACCCAGATCTTTTTTCATATAATCAAGGGTTACGTTAATGTCGTGACCTTCCTGAGCTTTTGTAGAAGGTGTAACGATTGGTTCGTCCAGCTTTTCAGCCTGTTTGTATTCTTTTTCAAACTTGTGGCCAAGGAATTCTTCGCCTTTTTTATATGCTTCATACATTGAACCAAACATATAGCCGCGAACGATTACTTCGTATGGAACCATTTTGAGTTTTTTTACAAGAATTGTACGTCCTTCAAATTCAGGTTTTTGGAATTCTTCTGGCATATCTTTTAAATCAGAAGAAATCATGTGGTTTTTAACGATATCTTTTGTGTAGTCAAACCAGAAATTTGAGAGGGCATTTAAAACTTTACCCTTGTCAGTTATCATTGTAGGAAGAATTACATCAAAGGCAGAAATTCTGTCTGTTGTAACGATGACCATTCTTCCGTCTTCTAAATCATAAACTTCGCGGACTTTTCCGCTTGAGTGCTTTTTCATAAAAACCTCATATAAAATAATTTTGGGATATTTTACAGTTTTACCAGATTTTGTTCAACTTTTCTTTTTTATGTACCTAGGGCAAACGCATTATAAATAAACTGTGCAAAAAAAAGTGTTAAGGTCTGCGTGCCACGGTCCAAAAAACGCGCAATATTGCGCTAGACGCTGTTTGTGGCAGAGGAACT
>JAILKG010000252.1 GCA_024693915.1 Treponema sp. | reverse complement strand
CACGAATCTGATGGGTTCTGCCGGTTTTAATTCTGACTCTTATTATGGAATAAGGTCCATAGGAGGCAATGCAGTGATATATGGATCGTGCTGCTTTTCCATCTTTTACAAGTGGATCTGCCTTAAACTTTTTTCTGTTTTTTGGATCTCTGAAAATCTGAGTTTTTATGTCACCGCTTGAAGCAGGGGGGCGTCCCTGAACAATGCAGATATATTCTTTCTGTAAAAGCCTGTCCTTAAACTGACGGCCTAAATATTCTTCAGTTTCCCTGTTTTTCGCAGTGATGATTATTCCGCTGGTATCCTTATCAAGTCTGTGAACGATTCCCGGTCTTCTCTGTTTGTTAATTTCATTCTGCCCGCCCTCTTTAAGCTGCTTTATGCTGGACATATTCCAGTGGTACATAAGGGCATTTACAAGAGTGCCATTCCAGTTTCCGCAGGCAGGATGAGTAACCATTCCCTGAACTTTGTTTACAATTGTAACATTTTTATCTTCGTAAATTATATTCAAGGGAATATTTTCTGGTTCTATATATTCAGGAACAGAATCCAGCCAGAAAACTTCTATTTTATCCCTGGCTTTTACCTTGCTGGAAAGCTTTGCATTTTCTCCGTTCAGAAGAATTTCCTGGGCACTTGCTTTTAATTTTGAACGGTTCATGTCAGGCTCAAGCTTTGAAATATAAACATCAAGTCTTTCAGAAAGCTTGTAATCGTCTTCTACAATGTGAGAAATCCGGGGCATTATTCTTCTCCCTGAAGGATTTCGTCCATTTCTTCACTTTCTAATTCCTCCTCAATTGGAAGAGGAATTTTTACAGCATCTGGGTCATCCTTTACTGATTCAATATTGATGTTTCCCATTTTTTTCTTATTTTTATTACTGATATCTTGAGTTTTTAAAAGATGCACAAGAAAATCTGAAAGGCCTATTCCGGCTGAAATTCCTAGTGATGTTAAAAGAATTCCTACTGTCTGACTGTTAGTGTATTTTGTTACATCGCTTTCACTAGTTCCGTCAAAAGGACTGTGGGATTCGTCAAAACCGTTTATGGCCCAGAAACCCAGACTTACATTAAAAGTAATAAAAGGCATTGCACCCAAAGTTATAATTTCAGCCCTTCTTAAATCTTTCAACCATGAAGGAAATTCCTTTTCACCGTAAGGCTCCGGAGTATGAGAATCAGTAGAACTTGCAGAAAAAATATTAGAGGAGATAAAAAACAAAAGGCAGATAAAAGCAAATAGTTTTTTTTTCATTAAGTGTAGAGCCTCTGTCCAAAAATTGCAGTTCCGATTCTGACCTGAGTAGAACCTTCCTGAATAGCGATTTTGTAATCCGAAGACATTCCCATGGAAAGTTCACTTAATTTCAACTCTGGAAATTCAGCATTTGCTTTTTCAAGGCTTTCCCTAAGGGTAATAAATGAAGAGCGGATAATTTTTTCATCATCAGTAAAAGGAGCCATGGTCATAAAACCAGAAGGACTTACATAAGGAGCATTTCCTCCTGCCAGATATTCCAGAGCCTTGAATAGTTCTTTTTCCTCTGCAAAACCAGACTTTGTATCTTCTCCAGTGTGAAGTTCAAGTAAAATTTCCATTTTTTTATTCAAGGTTTCACAATGGCGGTTTATATCTTTTATAAGATCAATTGAATCAACAGAAGAAATTGTGTCTGCAATCAAACAGGCTTTTTTTACCTTGTTTGACTGAAGTTTTCCAATAATCTGAAGGGAAATATTTTTGCCTTCAGTAACTTTTTCATTGGAAAGGCTTTCTTTTATCTGGGTAAATTTTGAAAGAGCTTCCTGAACTCTGTTTTCACCAAAAAGAAATTGACCTGCTTCTACAGCTCTTATAACGCATTCTGCAGGGTGAAATTTACTTACCGCAACAAGTTTTACAGAGCCTTCTTTTCTTCCACAGGCATTTTCTGCTTCTTTTATATCGCTAAAAACTTTTTTGAGATTATCTTCAATGTAATTTAAATCATTTAGTGAATTTTCCATTTTAAATCCCTTAGATTATATCATCATTCAGAAGGTCGGACAACCTTAGAATATCCTGAAGAGGAAGAGCTTCTGCCCTTTTTTCCGGAGGAATTGAAGCTTTTTCCAGGGCGTTAATTGCCTTTTCCTGGGAAGAAAGGAATTGCGTCAGGTTGTTTTTTACATTTTTTCTTCTGGATGAAAAAAGAGCTCTCTGAAGTTTTGCAAATAGCTGTGGATTTTTACAAAGAGGAAAATCTTCTTTCCTTTCCATTTTGAAGCATCTGGAATCTACGTTTGGTTTTGGCCAGAAATTGCCCCCTCCTAAATCAAGAACAGTAGTAAGATTGTAAGCCCACTGGCATAAAACCGAAAAAGAGGAATAATCTTCACTGCCACATTTTGCCATGGCTCTGATAGCAACTTCCTTTTGAACTGTAAAAAGGCATTTTTCAAAGCGGATGCTTTCTTCGATTGTATCTGCAATCAGAGTTGCAGCGATATTATATGGAAGGTTTCCAAAAAATCTTTCAGGCTCTCCACTATCCTGATACTCCTTTTTCCAGGTTTTAAGAACATCTCCTTCAACTACCTTCAAAAGCCCTTTGTCAATATAGTCAGAAAAAAAAGACCGGATCATCGAAGCAAAGCCTCTGTCAATTTCAAATACAGTAAGACGGGCTCCTCTTTTTAAAATTTCATCAGTCATGGCTCCCAGTCCTGGTCCTACTTCCCAGACTGTGCTTCCTTCTTTTATATCCAGGGCATCAACTATTTTTTTTCTGGCATTTTCGTTAATCAGAAAATTCTGTCCGAATTTTTTTTGCATTGCCATATTGTTTTCTTCAAGAAAGTTTTTTAAGTTCTGGGCTGAATTGTAGTCTGGATGTTCCATTTATACCTCTTTTTAGCCTTCTTATTTGAGCCTGCCTTCGTTTTTTCAAAAAATAATATATTTTTAAAGCTGAATCGAAGGTAATTTTGAAAAAACAAATACTGATTTTTCTATTACAGTATATAAAATATTCATCAAAATTGCACTATGATAAGAGAAAAATGGAAAAATTGAACTTAGAATAAAGAAGAAAAGCCCTGAATAAATAAAAATACTAATTAATGGAGAAATGATAAGATTTGAAAATAGACCACATGGTGCAAATGAACCAAGAGCTTTTA
>JAILKG010000197.1 GCA_024693915.1 Treponema sp. | reverse complement strand
CATTCAAAAGTGAAGTTCCAACTCCGCGAGCATATCCTGAAACTTTAATGCAAGAAATACCAAGCGTGTCGCAAAATTTCTTGAAAGTATTTGCATAACCTTCACAAACAGCCGTTTTTGATTTCAAAACATTAGAATATTCTTGACTTGGAACAGTTCCCGCCCAAAAATTTTTTGCATCATAAGATATCAGCACAGCGACAAAATCATGTGCCATTTTCGCTTTTTCAAAATCATTCTTTGCCGATGCGTTTATAGATTCGCAGGCTTTTTTGACATAAGCGGCAGGATTTGTTGTACGCAAAGATTCAAGATTTTTGTCCTTAATCAAAGACTGAATATTTTTATAAGGTTTATCAGTTCGATAAGAATAAGCCTCATCATAAGATTCAGGGGCAGAATATCCTTTTGATACTGATTTACTAGCAGACCTTTTTGCTTCTGTAATTTTATATGAAAGTTTATCCAGCGTTGCACAGCCAAAAAAGAGCGAGGCGGCAATCAAAATAAAACTTACGGCGAAAAATCGTTTCATGGGCAAATCTCCTTTTATTTAGTCTTAAAAATTACCTTACAAGTAATAATTTTAAGACTGTTTTTAGGAGTTTGCAAATGAATTTGTTTAATTTTAAAAACTTGCAAAGAATTTCACTATTTCTTCCAAGAAAATATCAGCGGATTCCATCAAGCATTGTCTTCGACTATAAATAGAAAAATTTGCCATAATATAGATTATAAATCCCAAAATAATAATTGAGCAGACTTTCCTAAAAACCGTTTTTGTCCTATATCCGCATGAATATTCAAATGCAAAATAAGAAAGAATACAAAGAATTGAAGACACGGCTACAAAAAACTTATAAGAATCCGGCTTCATAATCAAATTATATGAAAGCAAAAAATAAGCCAAAATCGAAATAACCAAAAGAATGAGTGGAAGACTTCTTTTTAAAACTTTCTTTGAATAGAAAGCAACTATAGACTTTAGCAATGTATATATAGAAAGACCGACAATCTTAAATTGGTCAAATTGTTCCAAATAAATTCCGTGTCTAACTATCAACTTTGGCTTCAAAATCACCACAATACTGGCGATAAAAAGCAAACTTGCAAAAACATCCAGGAAATTCAACAAAAACGAAAGTGCCCCTCTATTATTTTTTTCAAGAATTTCTTTTTCCGAAAAATCGTCGTTTGATACAGAGTTTTCGCTAGATTCGACAGCTTCTGATTTTTCATTTTTAATGAATTTTTTATTTGTAAGCTCATAAATGCCTTTTGAAATTCTTTCCTTAAAATCGCAAAATTTTCTACAAATCTTATCCAAAAGAATCAAAAATTTTTCATAAACCTTTTTGAGAAACTGTGACATAGGAACACCTCCATATTTCTATTTTAACAGAACAATTTTCCTAAATACAGAATTTATTCCCCCATGTTGCGAGGATCCAGTAATTCCATCTGCCGGGGATTTATCCATTCGTCAAAAATAATGTCATCGTAATTGTTAAGAATGTTTTGTTTCATGAAATTTCTGTATTGAGCCAAGACTCTTGTAAAATCATCAGGCCGATGCCAGGCAACTGCGTGTCCGCGTTCGTCAAATCGGCAGCCTTCGTCATAATTATTCAAATAGGTAAGTGCCGTTCCGGAAGGTCTCAAATTTCGTTCCATTTTCACACATGAGGTAGTCTCACCGTTTATCGAAAGATATGCAAATCTTACAGTTTCCTTGTAGGGAGTTTTTATTGAACAATATGCAACGCACTCATTGTTTTCCTGATTTTTTGCAACAATAAGTTCCTTTATAGGATAATTTTTATTCAGCGGCACGATTTTTTCAAAATTCACTTCTTCCATATTGTAGTTTTCGATTACCGCTTTTACAGCTTTTGGATTTGCCACAGTATTTGCCGTAGTCTTCAGAGAACGAGGTTCTTTTGGAGCTGACTCACAGCCAAAAATAATCAAGGCGGCAATTAAAATAGAACTTACGGCGAAAAATCTTTTCATTGGCAAATCTCCTCTCAAATAGTAAAGATTTCTTTTCTTAAAGTAATATTATACTCTTGAATTTTTGAGGATGCAATTTGAATTATAACTTAATCGGTATAAATATTACCTTGTCGCAAGTTTTAGAAATCTAGCCTGCGTTTGATAATTTTTATATGG